>CAXRHS010000553.1:0-4013 GCA_964230235.1 Myxococcota bacterium | reverse complement strand
GCGGAGCGGAGCGGCGAGTCGACTTGCAAAGTCGCGAGCTTGCGACCCACTTGGCAAGCAACGGGCCAGCGTGGAAAATTGCAGAGATTTTACACGGGCCCTGAGCGAGGTGAGCGGACGATGCGCCGCGCTTCGAAGTAGTAGCGCTTCTCCCACGCCTCGCCCATCGAGAACGTCTTGCGAGGCAGCGGCCCGTCGCTGCGCACGCTGGCAAACAGGCCGGATTTGTCGATGGCCGGCAGCAAGATGCCGGCGTGGCCGGGCTTGCCACCCAGTTGCAGCGTCACGTCTGCGCCGTGCACGTAGTCGATGCCCCCGGCGGCGCCGCTCTTGAGCCAGCCGTCGAGCCAGCCCTGCACCGTCGCGACCGTCAGCTTGGCGGCGGGCTCGGTGAACTCGACCAGCCATGCGCCATCCGCCGTCACCACGCCCGCCGCCTGTCCGCGGTCATAACCGGCGACGATGGCTGGCAGGTGCTCCTGGGCCACGGCGCTCGCCCGCATCCTGGTTCCAAACTCGCTGGCCAGGTCGGCCAGCAGGTTGCGGCGCACCTCGAAAAGCACCCGATGGATGGGCTCGAATTCCAGGCCGGGGTCGTGGATATTCTCGATTTCAACCAGTGCCCAGCGCGCCGGATGGTCGGCCCATTGCGCCTCGGGCAAGCTTGCTTTGACCTGTAGCCACCACGTGCGCGCCGTCGCCAGCGAGTGGTTTCCATCGCCAACCGCGAACTGTAGCGGAGCTTCGCCGGGGCTGCCGAACGACAGCGCAGCCAAGGCCGCAAACAGATGGTCCTGGCCGGCGGCATCCAAGGCCCAGCCGCACAAGTGGCCGCCATCTTGCAGCAATTCCTGGTCGTACAGCGCGGTCAACGCGCCGGTGCGCGCCCGCAGCGGCCCCAGCACGCGATCGGTCGGGTCGTCGAAAAGCAACAGCACATGGGGCAGTTCCAGCGCGGCGCCCGCGCGCACCCGCAGGCGCGGCGGGATACGATCGACGATGGTGCCCTCGGTTGCGCGGACGGCCGACTGCGAATCACGCGCAAAGTCATAGCGTTCCAGGTCAACTTCGACCACGACGCCGTGGCGCTTATGGCTGCCGTGGGCACCGCGGCTTGTGCGCTGGACCAGAATCGGCCCCACATGCGGTACCAGCAGGTCGTCGCGCAGAATCGCGGCCATCGCCTGGTGAATGGCGGAGATGCGGACTTCGTCGCCGGCGCCCAAATACACCTCGGGCAGAATCAGCCGCAGCGTGCTCGCGGCGTCGCCCACCAGGCGGTCGGTCTCGGCCCAGTAGTCCGGTTGGCTGGTAAACTGGTCGCAGGCCACCACGGGCCACCGCCCGCGGTCGACCCGTGGGCCCGGCAAAAGCACCTGCGGCGAGCGCACAGCGAGCGTCATGGGAACCTCATTTGGGCCCAGCACTTTGGGGCCCGTGTAAAAACAAGTCGATCGACAGATGCGCGGAGCGGAGCGGCGAGTCGACTGCAGAGTCGCGAGCTTGCGACCCACCAAGCAAGCAGCGGGCCAACGGAGAAAATCGAGTAGATTTTCTACGGGCCCTTGGCTGCCTAGGCATACCGGACATGGATGGTCTCGATCGCGGTCTTGAGCCCCCAGCGCACCCGGTCTTCATCCTCGTGCTTGAGCACAAGGTAGCCATCGCCTTCGTACGAATCGCCCTTGTGCGCCCCGATCCGCGGCATCCGCGCCTCGACCAGCATGTCGCCGACGGCACGCCAGGCCTCGTCCAGGCCTTCTACGCGGACCACCCGGCCTTCGCCCATGCCGCGCAAAAACGCAGTGCCGGCCGAGAACTGCCGCCGCCACGGGCCATCGAACTCCCCGTCGACCACCGCGCGCGCCCAAGTGCGGTAGATGTCAGCGCCGTGCACGATGCCGGTCATCAGGCTCAGTTGACCGCCAGGCGGCCGCGCCGCGACTTCTCCAATGGCCACCGACCCATCTTCGCGCAAGAACCACTCCAGGTGGGCAATGCCATCGCGCAACCCAAGAACATCGATGACCTTTTGGCCAAGCGGCAGCACTTCGCGGTATTCGGGCGTCGCGATGGCGCGCGGCAGCCAGCAGACCCACTGCATCCACGGATTGCGCAGGACCTCAAGCGGGCTCGGCAGGTAGCGCGACAGCGACTGCGCCACCACTTTGCCGCCGATGGCCACCATTTCCAGCGACCCCTCGCGACCGTGCAGAAACTCTTCGGCCAACACCGGTCGACCTGGACTCGGGCTGATGTCGCGCATCGCCTGGGCCAGGCTGGTCTTGTCGTCGATGCGCCAGGTCGAGCGACAACCGGCGCCAGCGGGCGGCTTGATGACGATCGGCAGGCCGACTTTGCGCGCGAAATCCATGCCTTGCTGGGCGGAGGTGCACAAGTGGTGGCGGGCGCAGGGCAGGCCGGCCGCGCGAAAGGTGTCCTTCATCAAGGCTTTGTCGCGAAAGCGCAGCGCGGTGCCCGGATCGGGCCCCGCGATGTCCAACGCCGAGCGCACCTCTGCAAGGGGCACTTGCAGCGGCTCCAAGATGCCGGTCACACGCGACAACGGCCCATAGTGGCGGCGCAACTTCTCACACGCGCCAATGATGTCGCGCGGTTCCAAGGCGTTGTCGACCAGTTCGACGTTGTCGAACGGGTTGGCGTCGCGGGCCGGCGCCTGTTGCATCACGCCCAGCAAGCGCACGCCGTGCAACGCCGCGAGACCACGGGCAAACCGCAGTGTGGCGTCCATCGGGAACGGCGCCACGTACACGATATTGCGCATCGACAACCTGGCGGGCCTCCGTACGGCCCGAATCGGCATGGTGTCTGCACGAGACAGAAAAGTCACCCGCGCCGGCCAAAAAATGGCGGGCCCCGCCATCCGGCGCTACAACCAAGGTCGTGGTCCGGCGACCACGGAACGACGATGCACTTGCGCGATTTGACGACAAAAGAGTTGCAGACCCTTGGCCGCGACGGCTTCTTGCTCATCCCTGGCGTGTTCGCCGCGCCCGAACTGCGTCCGCTGCACGCTGCCTGCGAACGGCTTGAAGTCATGGCCGAAGAGCTCTTTGCGCAGGGCTTGCGCGGGCCGGTGCTGCACCGTGGCAGTCAGTTCGTGCTCGGCGAGATCGCCCAAGGGCGACGCCGCGGCCAGGTGCGCATCGATCGGGTGGTATGGGCGGGTGCAGCAGCGCCGGAGTTGTTGGGCTTTGGCGCCCATCCGCAACTGCTGCGGTGGGCGGCGCAGATTTTGCAGAGCGAGCGCTTGCAGCAACTGATCAATCAGGTGCACTTCAAGCTGCCTGGCGATGGCGTGGCGTTTGGTTGGCACCAGGACGCGCAGCACCGCCGCTATGGCACCGACCTGTGGCGCGACGTCAACGGCCAGGGCAGCTTCGTGGAAATCGCCACGTTGCTCGACGATGCCACCGCCGACAATGGTCCGCTGCAGTTCGTGCGCGGGTCGCACCGGCGCGGCTACTTGGGGCTAGATGGCGAAGGGCGGCTGCCGGCGGAACACGTCGACCAGGACCGTACCGTCGCCGCGACCGCCCAGGCTGGCAGCGTGCTGCTCTTTGGGCCGTTCGTGATCCACGGCAGCGGCGTCAACCAGTCGTCGGCCAAGCGCAGGCTGCTGCTCAATGGGTTCGCGGTTCCGGGCGCAAACTTCCGCCAGTACCCCGGCGAAGGCAGCGGCCGCATGCTTTTGGGCCTGTAAAAGAACAAGTCAATCGACACGTGCGCGGAGCGGAGAGGCGAGTCGACTTGCAAAGTCGCGAGCTTGCGACCCACCAAGCAAGCAGTGGGCCAACGTAGAAAATCAAGTAGATTTTTTACGGGCCCTTAGAGGGTGTTTACATCCAAACGCCTACTGCGCGTAACCATGCATCCCGCCATGCTTTGTTGTCGGCCCCCTTCCTCCCTGCGGCGCACTGCGAGTGCGCCTCAGTCGTCACGCGGCCTCCGCCTCGCCTTGCGGGCGCCTGATTCCGCTCGCTACGGCAATG
>CAXRHS010000552.1:0-4802 GCA_964230235.1 Myxococcota bacterium | reverse complement strand
CATGACTTCGCTGCTGGTGTCGCGGCACGGACCCAATGAGGCCGTGCACGAAGAGAACGTGCAGGCCAAAGGCGCCTTTGCCCAGACGATCTCCGGCATCCGCAATGCCGGGCCGCTGTGCGACCGCCTGGGCGTCGAATTCGGGGTCAACGTCACCTTGACCAAGGTCAATACGCCGGTGTTGTTGGAATACGGGCAGTTATTGGTCGATCTGGGCGTCAAGCTGTGCAACGTGCAGTTCTTGACGCCGTTTGGCCGCGCCAGCGCCGATTGCCAGCCCGACCCCGCCGAGGCCGCGGCGCTGGTCATGCAGCTCATCGACCAGTTCGGCGACAAGATCCGTTTTCAAGTCATCAACTTGCCGTTGTGCTTTCTGCCCGGCTACGAAGAGTACGGGCTCTCGGACATCGGCAAGTTGCAGCGCCACATGATCTTCGTGACCATGGACGACGTCAATCTTTTCGATTACTTGCAGAGCCGCCGCCGCCACGAGAAGGCCTGCGAAACCTGCCCGATGGCGGTCGCCTGCGAGGGCTTCTACTACTGGCCCGACGAGTGGAAAGACGAGGCACGCGCGCGCTGGGGCGACTGACGGGGGCGTGCTCCGGGCCTGTCCTGACTGAGCCTGAGCCTGAGCCTGAGCCTGTCTCTGTCCCTGATTCTGTCCCTGCCCCTGTCCCCATTGAGCCAGCGCCCCGCTGGTTCAGCCTCCGACCAATTCCGCCGGCACCACCCGCGCGCGGCAACTGCTTTCTCCACAGGTCAAGCAGGTGCGCGTCTGCTCCCACTGGTGCAGCAACACCTTGTGGTTGCGCGCCAGCAATTCTTCGCCGACCAGCGACCCGTCTTCGCTGGAAAAGACTTTGCGCCGCAAGACATTTTCCCGTTGGCGCACCCCGCCGTCGACCCGCGTCTGGTCCTGGCAGGCGCCAATTTCGCAGCGCACCGCGGCCGGCGCGCGACCGTGCACCTCGACCACCAGTTGACCCGCTTCGACCCGACAGGCCAGCCGCACCTCGGCGCGCGGCGCCACCCGCAAATCGACGTGCGGCCAGAACACCGTGGCGTCCAACCCCCACGGCTCATGGGCCGGGGGCGGCACCGCTTCTTTGCTGTGGCCGTGGCGCTCTAAGATGGTCCAGCCCAGCTCGGCCGCAAGCGCGAACAGGGCATTGGAGAGCAGGCACAGGCCGCCGCCGAGCGCGGGCACCAGACACCCCCCGCGCAGTTCCATGCCGTAGCGAAAGCCGCGGCCCTCGGTCACCCGGCCGAGCGCCGTCCAAAACGACAGCGGCCGATCTGGGGCGAGCACCAGGCCATCAAAACACGGCGCGGCCAGGTGCAGGTTGTGGCGCTTGCCGGCCTCCAGTCGCGCATCGGCGGCCGGATCTTGCCGATCGATGGCCACCGCGCGGCGACCGTGCAATTGGTCGAAACCGCTGTCGGCGCGGGCATAGCGCGGCGGCGGATAGACGTCGGGCCGGCGCAGGTGGTCCAGCAGCCGTTCGGCGCGGCGGGCGTTGACCTTGGCATCGCGCCACCATAGTTGCAGCGGGCCCTGGTCGCGCAGCGTCATGGCACCCTCCCCGTCCGCTGTGACGCGCCATGGACCGCTTTGGCGCTAGGGACCGATGTAAGGTTAGGTCAATCGCCGCAAGCGCGGAGCGGAGCGGCGAGTCGACTTGCAAAGTCGCGAGCTTGCGACCCACTGAGCAGGCAATGGGCGCAGGGAGAAACTCGCGCCGATTTTCTACCCGCCCTACGGCGCCTGATAGAGCGCGGCGGATGGCAGCACCTTGGCCGCCCCGTCGCGCAGCACGAAAAACGACAGCTTGCGGCGGTCGTGCCAGGTGGGCGGCGTGTCCCAACTGGCCCAGGTGTACGGCAACGCGCCCTGGGCGGGAATGCGCCACGCCTTGGTCTTGCCGTCGCCCGCCAGCGCCGGTTGCGCCAGCGGCAGGGTATCGCTCGGGTCCGTCTCGGCCTCGCCGGTGCCGCCATAGCTGGCAGCGACCAGACCGATGCCAGCGACCACGGTGGTGTCCAGGGTGGTGGTGCTCTGGCTGGCGTGGTCGATGACCGCGCGGCCGCTTGGGTCGGCAAATTGCAAAAGCGCCCACGGAATCCGCAGCTCCAGCACGCCGGTCTTGAGGTCGTACCAGAAATGGCTGGCCGAGTTTTGCGCCTGCGGCCCGGTGCGAAGCCGCCCGGTCTCCTGGCCGAGCGAAGTCGCAAGCAGATGGAAAGCGACTTTCTTGTCAGGTAGTTGCTCGTGCCACGCATAATCGCCATTGGTGCGGGTCTGGGCCAGCAGCCACTGGCCGTTGTCGTTGGCCACCGTGCGATATTTTTGCCAGCTCTGCTGGATACCTTGGCCGATGCCAAACAGGTCGTAGGGCTGGTCGACCCACAGCTGCACGTCGCTGTCGCTGTGGATGCGGACCTGAAATTCGATCCGCCGCTCGCTCTGCAACAGGCCCTGCGGGTCGAAGCGACTGTCGCCGCGCGCGGGATCGATCGTGTCCAGCCCGATGGCGTAGTCCACGCGGT
This sequence comes from Myxococcota bacterium, assembly GCA_964230235.1. Classification (GTDB taxonomy): domain Bacteria; phylum Myxococcota_A; class UBA9042; order UBA9042; family UBA9042; genus SXRM01. Next base: position 2,252 of record CAXRHS010000552.1, on the reverse strand, counting down.
CCCACTGCACCTTGCCGTCGCCATCGGGGTCGAGGCTTTCGACCCGCAGCCGCAGGTGCAGGTAGCCGGCGTCGTGGTCCACCGTCACGTCCTTGAGGCTGCGCATCGCGTCAAAGCCGTCGCCGCGCGGCGCCAATTGCGGAAAGGCCTTGACCAGCTGCGGCGTCTTGCCGGCCCAGTCGCCTTGATCGCCGTCGACAAGGTGGGCGCGGGTCGCCTCGCCGGGCAGCAGCGCCACCACCCCAAAGTGCTGGTTGGGATTTTGCGGGTTGTACCACATGCGCTGGCGGCCGGGCGGCAGCACCACCGGGCCGGTCAGCCACGATCCGCGAAACCACTCGTCGACGGCGTCGGCGATCATCGCCCCGTGCAGCCCGGCTTGGGCGACCGTGCGCAGCGCCCGCAAGTTGGCCCAGCCCTGCTCCAGGTCGTTGTAACCACCGTGATTGAGGCCAGCCGGCGAATAGTGCGCGCAGCCCGGGCTCGACGGGTGGCCGGTTTCGGCGATCAACAGCGCGAATTTGGGGTGGGCCGCGCGCAGGGCCTTGAGGTAGCCGAGCCACGGGTTGGCGCCGTCGGCGTCGCTGATCGCCGCGTACTCGGGTTGGTGCATCACGAAGTCGGGGTAGTACGGAAAGCTCTGGTAGGCCATGAACACGCCAGCGGTAAAGCCCGCGCGCGTCTGCACGGCGTTCAGATCCAGGGTCTCGTACTCTTCGGCGCTGGCGGGGAAGGCGTGCTCGGTGTAGTGCTTGATCGGGTCTGTGGTCGGCCAGTTCAGCCAACCGACCGGCCGCTGCTGCCCGTAGCGGCCAAGTTCCGTTGCGACCACCAGATCCATCATCTGCACGATGAAGCCTTCGATGGCCCGACCGACCGGCAGCGCGACGTATTGCCCTTGCGGGTGGCCGCCCGGGGCGTGACTGAGTGCGGTTTCGTGCAATGCAATCGGGTCGAGCTCGCGGCCGATCAACCAGCCAAGCGTCCACGGCGACACGTCTGCGGTGTAGGTGCCGTACGCCCGCCCCCAATTGCCCGGGTTCTTGTCCGAGCCCGGCGCGATGGTGCGCCGGCCGTGCACGACGTCGACCGCCTTGTCGATTTCGTCTTTGATCGCGGCGACCAGGTTGGGGTGCAGGTAGTCCTTGGCCTTGGCGGCGTCCTTGTCGTCAGCCGGGTCCTTGAGCCAGGCCCCGTGCAGCAAGAACAGGGGCTTCTTGGGGTGGTGCAGGTTCCAGCGCCGCAGTTCCTGGTAGAACGCCGGGCTTTGGATGGTCTTGACCCGCAGCGTGTTGACCCCCATTTGCCCGGCAGTCTCGATCCAGCGGCGCAACTGGGCGCGATCGGCGTCGTACTCGCCCGGGCTGCGACCAGGCAAGGCCGTCGAGAAGTTGACCCCATACGGCCACAGCGGTTGCCAGCTGCCGCCGTTGGCCGAGGCGTAAAAACCGTACTGGTCGGTGCGAAACTGGTAGCGAACGCTGACGGCCGCCGCCGTCAGGGCATCGAGATCGCCCAACTGCGGCGCCGGGTCGTCGCCACAACGGAGCGAAACCGCGCACAAGGCAAGCGCCGCCACAACTGCAGATCGCCGGAACGTCATCGGCTGCCACCTCCGGTAGGCCACGGTAGCACAAGGCGGGTCGGGCGGCGATTGGAGCCCCCAGCCAGCCGTGGCAGACTGCCGGTATGGCCGACGCCACCGCCCCGACCCCGTACGATCCCCTGGCAGCGCTGGACCGCTGGTTGCCATGGCTGGCGGCAGTTCCCCTGTGCGCGCTGGCGCTGCAGCCGATCGCGGATTCGGACGTGCCGATGCACGCGGCGGTCGGCCGCTGGATGGTCCAGCACGGCGCGATCTTGCCGACACCGGACCCGCTGGTGTGGACCGATCAGGGCGGCGACGCGCCGCACGAGTGGCTGGCACAGGTCGCGATCGGTGCGCTGGCGGACCTGGGCGGCCTGGGCGCACTGCGCTGGCTGCTGCTGGTGGTGGTCGCGGCTTGCGCGGCGGTGCTGGTCCGAGCGCTGCGGCGGGTCGGTGCCGGGCCGGCGGCGACGGCAGCGCTCCTGGTCGGCTGGACGGCGGCGATCGCCCCACACCTGGCGCTGCGCCCGCACGTGTGTGGCTGGCTCGCGGCGCTGACCGTCCTGGGCCAGGGTCTGGCCGATGCGCGGCCGTGGTCGGCGGGCCGCGCCATCGGCTGGGGCCTGGCGACGGCCATGTGGGCAAACTTGCACAGCAGCGTCGT
>CAXRHS010000551.1:0-4989 GCA_964230235.1 Myxococcota bacterium | reverse complement strand
GCGAACGACTCCGTAGTGGACGTGGACCTCTGGGAATCGCGGGTTTTCCGGTCCGCGGTAGATGTCCATGAACGGCTTACCGCGCACCATGACGGTGTCGATACGCACGAACCCGGCCGGGATCATGGGGTTGCGGCGCGTCGTGCGCCGTGCCGCGCGGTTGCAGCCGGCCGCGCGCCGGTCTAACCTACCACTGGTGGGCCCGGGCGCAACCGTCGCCGCCTTGTGCGGGACTTTCGCACGGACCCAGGAGTTCGCCACATGCTTGCCTACTATCGTCCTTTCGCTGCCCTGGCTCGGATTGCGCGTCCAGTCGCTTGCGCCGTCGCCCTCGCGGTTGCCGCCGTCGCGCCTGCCGGCGTGGCCCAGGAAGGCGGCCGCGAAGGCGCCAAAGCCGATGAACCAGCCGACCGCGCCGCCGAACGCCTCAACGAAGAGGGCAAAAAGCTGGTCGCCGCCGCCAAGTACGAAGAGGCGTTGGAGAAGTTTCGAGCGTCGCTCAAGATCTTCCCGCTGTCGAACGCGATCTTCAACATTGGATCCATGCTCTACACGCTCAAGCAGTACGAGGAAGCCTACGCCTACCTCGACTACACCTTGCGCGCACCGCTCGACCCGCGCCAGCGCGAAATCGTGCTGCAGTACCGCGAAAACGTCATCTCGCAGCTCAAAGCCACCCACGGCGTCATCACCGTCGAGTCCAGTCCGCCCGGGGCCCAGGTCGCAGTCAACAACAAGCCACTGCCGTTCGAGACCCCGATGAAGGTGCTGGTGCCCTTTGGGGCCGCCGACGTCACGGTCTCGGCTCAGGGCTTCAAGCCGGTCACCAAGGTCGTCAACAGCAGCCGCGGCGACCCGCCCAAAGACATTCGGGTGCGGCTGGAACGCGACGACCCCGACGCGCAGGTGTCGGTGTTCTGCCCCAAAGGGGCCGACGTGTTCATCGACGGCCAGATGATGGGGGTCGAAGTGGTGCGCATCCGCTTGCTGGTCGGCCCGCACGTGGTCCGCTGCGGCAAGACGGTCGACACCAAGGCCTTTGAGCGCGAGGTTCTGGTCAAGCCGGCGCCGGTGGCCAACGCTTTCGAGTTCAGCAAGAACAAGAGTTGATCGCGGCCGTGTCCGAATCCGTGGTGTTTCGTCCAGGCGGCGATCCGCTCGGCCTGCACCGCGTTGCCGCGCCGCGGGGCCTTTTGCCGCAAGCGGCCGACACGCTCGACAACACGCTGCCGCCCTACGCCGCCGAGGTGTGGATCGAGGTCGACACCCTCAACGTCGACGCCGCCAGCTTCGTGCAGTTGGAGTCGGTGGCTGCCGCCGGGGGCCCAAGCGTGGCCGACCAGATCGCGGCGATCGTTGCTGCCCGCGGCAAGATGCAAAACCCGGTCACCGGATCGGGCGGGATGCTGCTCGGTCGGGTGCGCGCCGTCGGGCCGGCGTATGCGGGGCCGTTGCGCGAAGTCGCCGCTGGCACCCAAGTAGCGACCCTGGTTTCGCTGACGCTGACGCCCTTGCACCTGGACGCCATCGTGGCGATCCGGCCGCACGCCCACCAAGTGCAAGTGCGCGGCCATGCGCTGTTGCCGTCGTCGGCACCGATTGCCGTGGTGCCCGCCGACCTGCCCGAGCGGTTGGTGCTGTCGGTGCTCGATGTGTGCGGTGCCCCCGCGTTGGTCGATCGGTATTGCAGTCGGCTGCCGCACGGCGGCCAGTTGCTGGTCATCGGCGCCGGCAAGGCCGGTTTGCTGTCGCTTGCTGCAGCGCGGCGCGCCCGCCCCGATTTGCGGTTGCGGGTGCTCGACAAGTTTGCCGCGCCTTGCCAGCAGCTTTTCGACTCCGGGCTGTGCGACGGGTGGGCGGTCGTCGATGCCGCCGATGCGCTGGCGGTGCGCGATCAGGTGCTGGCCTGGACCGCGGGCCACGGCGCCGACGCGGTGGTCAACATGGCCAGCTTGCCCGGCACCGAGATGGCGACCGTGCTCGCCTGTCGTCCGCGCGGGCTGTGCCTTTTCTTTGGCATGGCCACCTCGTTCCCGCGGGTGGCGCTGGGCGCCGAAGGCGTGGGCGCAGACGTCGAGTTGCTCATCGGCAATGGCTACGCCACGGGTCACGCCGATTTTGCGTTGCAAATGGTGCGCGAGATGCCGGCGGTCCAGACCATCTTGCAGGCTCGGTTGGGGGCCGGCTAGGACCACTTAGGGCCCGTGCAAAAACAAGTCGATCGACACGAGCGAGGAGCGGAGCGGCGAGTCGACTTGCAAAGTCGCGAGCTTGCGACCCACTTGGCAAGCAACGGGCCAACGTGGAAAATCGAATAGATTTTACACGGGCCCTTACCCCACTTCGCATGTGCTTGCGAACTGGAATTCGCCGACGCCGCGCGGAACTTCGGCGGGCATGCTCCGGCCAGTGGGCGCGCGGGCTATTTTTCTGGCGGCAGGAAGTTGAACTCGACGCGGCGGTTCTTCTCCCACGCGGTCTCGTTGTGGCCGGTGTCGAGCGGCCGCTCTTCGCCAAAGCCGACCGGGATCAGCCGGCTGCGCGCGATGCCCCGCTTGACCAGCGCGGCGACCACGGACTCGGCGCGCGCTTGGCTCAACTTCTTGTTCTTGGCGTCCGGTCCGCGCTCGTCGGTATGGCCCTCGACCTGCACTTTGACGTCGGTGCGCTCTTTGAGCGCCTGCGAGCACTCGTTCAAGATGGTCTCGGACAACTGGCCGACGATCTTGGCTGAATTGGTCGCGAACTGGATCTGCTTCTTGAACACGATGCGGTCGGCCTCGACCTCGATGTTCTCAAACTTGGGCGGTGGCGGCGGCGCTTCCGGCAGCTTGTCTGGGCAGCCGTCGCCGTCGTCCAGACCGTTGTAGATCTCGGGCTCGTTGGGGCACTGGTCGGCCTTGACCGGAAAGTCGTTGATGCCGTCGCCGTCGTTGTCGGCGTCGGGGCAGCCGTCGATGTCGTCGTAGTTGTCCTTGTCTTCCGCGACATTGGGGCACTTGTCCTTCTTGTCGTCGACGCCGTCTTTGTCGTTGTCGTCTTCGGGACAGCCGTCTTCGTCCAAGAAGCTGTCTTTGTCTTCGGCTTGATCGGGGCAAGTGTCCTTCTGGTCGTGGATGCCGTCGCCGTCGCGGTCGTACTCCGGGCAGCCGTCGTCGTCCTGGTCTTTGTCAAAGTCTTCGGGGTCGTCGGGGCACTTGTCGTCGGCGTTGCACAGCAAGTCGCCGTCGTTGTCGGCGCAGCAGCCCTTTTTGCCTTTGACCGCCACGACCTTGGCGGTGTGCTCCTTGGCCGCTTCAAGGTGGTAGTGGGCGCTGATTGCGTCGCCTTTTTCGGCATCGTAGCGCGCGTGGTCGATGGCCGCTTCGGCCAGTGCCAGATCGCGCGGGGCGCAGTAGTAGGCCGGTTCGCGGGCGCCGCGCACCTGCTCTGCCAGTTCTGCCGTCTGCTTGTCGACTTCGGCGCCGGTGGTGCACGCCAGGGCCAGCCCGATCGCAGCAAAAAAGCCCGCGGCCGCCTGCGCCTTGCGTGCCAATTGGGAGGTGGCGGTCATGCGTGCCTCAAAGGGTGCTCAAAAAGGGCGAGCGCGGCCTATCGCCGGTCCGACGGCGTGAAGCCGGGCGCCTCGGGCGCCGCGTCTTTGCCGTCTTTCTTGGGTGCAAACTTGTCCCGGCGGGCAGCTTGGTCCTTGTTGATGCGCGCAACGTCGAGCGACTTGGCCGCGGCTTCGCTGGAGACGCGGGCGAACTCCTGCGCGACCTGGTAGTGGCCCATTCCGTTGAGTTTTTTGGCCTTTTGCAGAAAGACATCGGCGCGCGTGTAGTAGTACACCGCGAACTCGTCCGCCTTTTGCTGTTTGGCTTCACGCAGATCGCGGGTGGCGTCGGTAATCGCGGTCGACGCGGCAACCGAACCGCAGCCGGCGACCGCGCCAATCGCCAGGACCACGGCGGCCGCGCGCACGGCGGCGGGCCAACGGACGCGCTTGCTGGGGGCCATGGTCAACTTCCTCGCGGGCGATGCAGCGTTGCGCGGGGTCGGGCCAAAGGGCCCGGCGGCGCGCGGATCGCAGGGCGGTACTGTCGCGCGCGGGACTAAGGGTGTCAAGTTGCAGCACGCCGTCTTCGTCGGCACCCGCGATGGACGAAACTCGCTGGCGTGCCGCATCGCAGGCCGCATTGGCGGACTGCCGCGGGGGTTCGGGGGCCGCGCGCCCCCGAGTTTCTTCCTAGTTGCGGTATGCCGGCCTTCGCCGGCGCTGACCTTGCGCGGTCGGCCTGTCGGGCCTACCATACCGCCCCCGCCGCGCCGCCCGCTCCCTGAGCCTGGCCGCCTGGCGACGCCGCCACGGAGTCGAACGTGCTGTATTATCTCGCGATTGCCCTGTACGTCATCTGCTGCCTATTCCTCATCATCGTGGTGCTTTTGCAGCCCGGTCAGGTGGCTCGCCGCGGCGGTGGCGGCGTGTTTGGCGCGGGATCGTCGACCGGATCGGTGTTTGGCGGGCGCGGCGCGTCGACCGTGCTGTCGCGGGCGACCACCATCGCCGCCGGGGCATTCATGGTTCTGTCGATCATCCTGGCCCGCGCCGGCTCGGATCAGTCCGCGGCCGAGAGCGCAGTTGGCGACGTGCTCGCCCAAAAGAAGGCCGAAGCCAAGCCGGCCGAGGCCAAGGCAGACGACAAGGCCGCCAAGCCGGCCGACGGCGCCACTGCCGCCGCAAAATAGCCCTTCCAGCGTCCAGCTGGCGCCCGAGGCAGCATGGTCGATCCGCAATGGCCTGAACTGGTGCGCGCGGCCTACGCGGACCGCGAATTGCTGCGCGACCGCCGCCACGCCTCGGCAGTGCTCGATACCATCGCCCTTTTGGACCGCGGACAGCTGCGCGTGGCCACCCGCGAGGTCGACGGTTGGGTGGTCCACGAGTGGGTCAAGCAGGCGATCCTGCTCTACTTTGCCATCTCGCCGTTGCAGGCGCTCGAGGCCGGG
>CAXRHS010000550.1:0-2270 GCA_964230235.1 Myxococcota bacterium | reverse complement strand
CGTGCAACTGGCGAGCGGCCGCGAGGTCGCCGCGCGCTTCGACCACCCCGGCGAGATCACTCAGGCTCGCTGCCACGTCGGGATGTTGGGCACCGAGCGCGGCCTGGCGAATCTGCAGTGCCCGGCGCGCCAGCGGCTCTGCGCCGTCGTAGTCGCCGCGCGCTTGCAGCAAATGCGACAACAAGCCAAGCGCGTCCGCAACTTCATGGTGGCGCGCGCCCAGCGCTTTCTCGCGGATGGCAAGCGCTCGGCGATAACCGGCCTCTGCAATCGCCGCCTTGCCCTGGCTTTCGTGCAGCGCTGCCAGGTCAGCGACCGCAATCGCGGTCTCTGGGTGCGCGGGCCCCAGCGCCTTCTCGCGGATCGTCAGGGCGCGCTCAAAGACTGGTTGCGCGCCTTCGAGGTCGCCCTTGGCCAGCATCATGCGCCCCAGGTTGTTCAGGCTCAGCGCAACGTCGGCATGGTCCTTGCCAAAGGCGCGCTCCTTGATCGCCAGCGCCCGCACATAGCAGGCCTCGGCATCGACAAAGTTTCCTCTGGCCTCCAAGAGGTTGCCGAGGTTGTTCAGGTTGGCGGCGACGTCAGGGTGCAGGGGGCCAAGGCGCCGCTCCCACATCGCCAGCGAGCGCCGGTACAGCGGTTCTGCCCCGGCGTAGTCGCCCTGCGACTCCAGTTGGGCTGCGAGGTTGTTGACCGATTCCGCGACCTCCGGATGGTCGCCGCCATGCGCCTTCTCGCGAATCGCCAGTGCGCGCCGAAACATCCGCTCGGCCTGCGCATAGTCGCCGGTGGTCTTGGCCAAAGCGCCGATGTTGTTGAGGATGCGCGCCACCAGCAAATGCTCGGGCCCAAAGGCCTTTTCGCGGATTGCCAGCGCCGTCTGAAACAGCGCCAGCGCCGCCGCGAATTGACCCTTGGTCTCCAAGACGCGGCCCAGGTTGCTCAAGCTCAGCGCGACCTCTGGGTGCTCCGGCCCTTGCAGCTTCTTGCGCGTCTCCAAGGCCTTGCGGAACATCGCTTCCGCCCCGTCGAGATCGCCGCGCGTGAACAGCACCAGCGCCAAGTTGTTCTGGGCGATGGCCACCTCGCCGTGCTCCGGACCCAGCGCCTTTTCGAGGATGGCCAGGCAGCGGCGGTACAACGGCTCCGCGCCTGCGAAATCGGCGCGCGCCTCGCACCAGGTCGCCAGGTTCGACAGGGCAATCGCGACCTCGGTGTGGTCCGGGCCAAACGCCTTTTCACGAATCGCCAGGGCCTTGCGATAGGGCGCTTCGGCCGCCGCGAGGTCACCAGCCTTGGTGTGCAGGTAGCCGAGCGTCGTCCACGCTCGCGCCTCGTCGGGGTGGTTGGGGCCGCGAATCCGTTCCAGAATCGGCGGGATCTGCCGGTACAGCGCAATCGCATCGGCGAACTTGCCCGCTTGCGCCAACTGCAGCGCTTCGCCGTGCAGGCGGTTGGCTTGCGCCATGCCGGTTTCCAGCGCGGTCGGCGTGGCCGCGGCCGGCAGCGATGCGGCAGGTTCTGCGGCGAGGGCGGCCGTAGCGACGGGCAACCCGGTCAAAAGCGCCGCGACCACGCAGAGCAGACGGCGCTGAGTCGGGCGGGTCATCGGCGGTCCTGTGCCGTGGTGGCACGGCCGCGGCAGTCTACCCAAAGTGAGCGGACGACAACACCGGCGCGGTGGCACCTCGGGCTGGCGGCGGTGACGCATTTCGGATCAGTGTCGCCCGCCGCTCGCCCCTTCTCCAATCACGCGATCTCCCGTACCATCGGCCCATGCCCCTGCACGTCCATAGCCACGCGCGCGTTGAACGGCTCGCCCAGGCCCTGGCCGACGACCTCGCCGCCGCCTGGCCCGATCCGTTCGCACTGGTCCCGGTCGTGGTCGGCAGCCGCGGTATGGAGCGGTGGTTGCGCCACCAGCTTGCGACTGCCCATGGCATCGCGGCCAACCTGGCGTTTCCGTTTCCGCGCCAGGCGATTGACGGGCTGGCCTTGCATCTGCTGGGCCACGGCAGCGGTCCGCAGTGGTGGCAGCCCGCGCAGACCGCGGCCAGCTGGCAGGCAGAGCGATTGACTTTCCAGGTGTTAGAGGCGCTGGATGCCCGTGCCGACCAGCCGGAGTTCGCCGCGGCGACGACGTACCTGGCGCTTGGTGGCCAAGCGGCAGAAGGCGTATCGGCGCGCAAGTGGACTTTTGCCCGCCAGACCGCCGATGTGCTCGACAAGCTGATGCACGACCGCTACCGCGAGGCGTTGCGCTGGGCGCG
>CAXRHS010000549.1:0-8349 GCA_964230235.1 Myxococcota bacterium | reverse complement strand
GCGGCCGATGGCGATGCGCCCGACCTCGCCCGAGGTGACCGGTGCCGCGATCTCGAAAAGCGCCGGACCCTGGGCCGTCGCCAACACTTCGCAATAGACGAGGTACAGGGCGCTCGCTTCCGACAGGTGGCGGTGAGCGGCGCGGTCGGTCACCCGCAGGCAGAATTCCAAGCGCCGGCCGTCCAGCACCAGCGATCCAGCGTCAAACAGGGCGACCTGCGTGGTGTCGTACACCGCAGAAAAGTTGACGAAGTTGTTGGCGATCTCCAGCAGCGACCGGTGCAGGACCAGCGTGCGGTGCAGGTCACCCAGCGCCTGCACTTCGCCCGCCGCATCGGCGTCGATCTGCACGGCGTCTTGCAAGGCGTGCAGGATTTCGGGATCGCACAGCGCTTGGACGCGATCGGGGCCCAAGTGGTCAAAGGGCTCTGGCGGCTGCGCCTGCCGCCAGCTTTGCCAAGGCTGCAGCTCGGCCTGCAGCGCGGCCCAGGTCGCGCGACTCCAGTTGGCGTGGGCGGCGGTCGGGCAGTGGCTGCGAATGGCGGCGACATCGTCTCGGTAGGACGGGTGGATCCAGGCGTCGACCGTCAGTTCGCCTGCGGGCACTGGCGCCGACAGCGGCACCCGGCTGAGCGCTTGTTGCAGCGCCGGCAGATCCAGCCCCGGCCAGTCATGGTCGCGCGGCGTGTCGACAGTGCCGATGCCGCCCGCCTCGGCCTGGGCTTGCGCAAGGTCGCACAGCGCAAACCAGGTCTGCAGCGGTCCGTCGATGCGCGCGATCGCGGCGGCGGCGGTCGCGGTCGCCGCGCCCCACACCTGGGCTGCGCTGTCTTCGGCGCGCCACTGCAGCCACGCCGCCGCCCGATCGACGAAATTGTCGAGCTCCTCTTTGCCGACACCGGGTTGACCGGAAGCATCGAGGCGGCCCGGCACCACGGCCAGCATGTCAGCAATCGCGGCGCTCAGTTCCGGATCGTCCAAGGCTGCCGCCGGCACCACGCCGTCGCCATTGGCCAGCCGGGTCGCGTACGACGCCTCAAATGCGGCCACATCCACCAGGTGGATGGCGCCATCACCGCCGCGGCCCAACTCTGTGGCGACCCGCCGCGCGGTGGCGAGCATCAGCCGGCCTTCGGGGGTCTTGTCATCGAACTCCTCAAAAAACAAAGAGCTACTGCGATCCGCCAGCCGATCGCGGCTGCGCACCCGCGCAAACAGAAACGAGCGCGCCGATATCAGCTGGGCGGCGCGCACGCGACCGCTGGCCTGCGGGTCGAGCGCCGACGCTAGCGCGGGATCGCTGCACAGGTCGGCCGTCGGCGCCGAGGTGGCCGCCCAATGGGCCAGATCGAGTTCGTCGATGCGTTCGAGGTCGCGGGCGCTTGCCACCGCAAACTGGTGGATGCCGCCGAAGTTGCGAAACAGCATGGCGCGGCCGCCCGACCTGAACGCTACAGAACCTTGCAATAGCTGGGCCAACTGGCCGGCAGCCCGTTGGCAAATGGCTTGTCGACGCCAGGCTTGTGGGCGAGCAGAAATTCCGCCGCGTACGCGCCGCCCTCCTTGGGCCACTTGTGTCCGAGCAAGTGGTTGCAGGAAATCACGAAATTACCGTTGGCCTTGAGCTTGTCGAGTGCGCTCAGCGCGACCTTGTCAAAGTCCTGCTCAAACGCCTTGTCGGTCGGTCCGCCCCAACTGAACACGAATGGCGCCTTGCTGGCCTCCTTGGGCCACGGTTGCAAGTAGCCGCCCGAAAACGGCGCCGCCGCCGCGATCGCCTTGGGTCGGTGCAGCGTCAAGAACGTGCTCATCAGACCGCCGCCCGACATGCCCATCGCGTAGACGCGAGCCTTGTCGGTCTTGAATTGCCCGCCGACGCAGGTGTTCAGGTCGTCAAAGAACACCAGATCGGGGTTGTCGAGGTCGTAGGCCGCGGCGGTGTAGTACCAGTCGGTCTTGAGCACCGCCTTGCCTTTCGCGTCGCGCTCGGATCGCGGCGCCACAAGGACAAACCCGGCGCCCTTGGCCTGTTCGGGCAGTAGGCCGCTGGACTCGATCATCGACTCCGGGCTTCCGCCGACGCCGTGGTACAAGAAGATGACCGGCAAGCCTTCAGCGCTGGGTGCTTGCTTGGGCAGCTGCACGATGAAGGTGCGGCTGCGCTCGGCGCTGGTGACGGTGTTTTCACCGGGCAAAAGCGCCGGGCACTTGTCGATCGGCTTGTAGACCTTGGCCTGGTTGCCGCCGCAGCTGGTCTCGTAGGGCGTGGTCTGCTTGCCGTAGGGCACCGCTTTGAAGGTGCTGCCGGCCAGCTTGGCCGAAAATTGCGGCACCTCGCCGTCCAAGTCGCCGCAAAACACCTGATTGCTGGTGATGGTGCCCTGCAACACCATCGACAGCGGCACGTCGGTCGAAGTCGGCGAGGCCTTGGCCGGCAGGACCATGTCGGCAATGCTGAGTTTGAAGGCGCCGCCGGCGGCGACCGGGGCATTGAGGATGGTGGCGATCGGCTCACTGGTGTAGGTCAGGTCGGCGCTCATGGCGCGCAGCTGCAGCGCCAGGATCATGCCGCCCTTGTCTTTGTCGCCCTGGGTCACGACCGTCATCTTGAACGGCAACGTCAGGCCGCCAAACGGTGGCAGCATGACGCCAAAAAACCACTCGCCCGACTGCAAGAGGTCGTTGCTGCCGCCCTGTACGTCGATCGCCGGCTGGGTGGTGTCCGGTCCTGCTGCGTCGGCATCGGCGACCGCCGCGGCGTCGGTCGATCCCCCGTCAGCCTTGCTGCCATCGTTGGCGCTGCCGTCGCCGCTCGCTGCGGTGTCGGCCGCTGCCACTTCGTTCGCCGCGTCGGTCAAAGTGGCAGTGTCGGTCAAAGTGGCAGTGTCGGTCGCTGTTGGCTTGGCCTCGTCGGCGCATGCGGTCAGCAGCGCCAGGTACGAAGTCAGCAGCAGAGAAAGGGTTGCGCGAAGGCTGGTCGGCATGGGGCCTCTGAAGGCGCCGGTGGGGCGGGCGTGGCGCACGATACGGCGAGGGGGGGCGCGGGTGCAAGGGCGAGCGGCACCCCACCTTGGCGATTGCGCCCACATGCCGCACCATAGCCGCCCGCCGCGGCCGCCGCCCGGCCCGAGGCCCCATGCGTGTGACCTTTCCCGCCCTTTTTGACGCCTTTGCGTGTGGCGACGACGACTGCGCGTGCCGGCGCGCCCTGCGCGCTGCGCCGACGTCGGCGGCCAAGGGCTACCAGTCCGGCGCCTTTCCGTTCGCGTTCGCGGAGCGCGCGCTGCTGCGCGGCGCCCAGGCGTTGGCGCAGGGCAAGACCGAACCTGCGACCGGCGCCGACCTGCCCGGCGACTACCCGCTGGCGGCGGTGGCGACGCCGACCGGCGTCGAACTGTACTTTTCAGCGCTGTGCCCGACCGCGCGGGCGGCACTGGCGGCCAACGCCGATCCGGTCGACCTGGCGCGCGCCGAGGGCGGCTGGCGGCTACCGGTGCAGGTCTTCGCACCCGAAAGCGGCAACAAGCTGGTGCGCCTGGACGCCGACCGCGCAGTGCCGTGGCGGCAGTACGCGCAAGTGCGCGAGTGGCTGCTCGATGTGGTGGCCGACGCGACGCTGCCGCCGCTGGCGCGGTTTGCGCGGCTGGCGCATGCGGTCGACGAGCTGACCGCCGACGGCGGGGTGCAGTTCGCGGTCGCGCAGGGGCTGCAGCCATTGACGCCGCGCCGGTTCCTGGCCTTTCGCGCCCACCTGGAGGCGCGGATGGCGGGGTGCGACGTCAAGGCGCTCAGCACTGCCTACGTGCGCTGGCTGCCGCTACTGCCAGAGCTGGATCCGGGCGACGCGGGACCCAAGGCGGTCCTCGCGGCGCTCGAGGTGGAGTTTCGCGATCTGGTCGGGCCGTGGCTGGCCCCAGCCGAGGCTGCGCTGGCCCCGGCGGTAGAGACCTACCTTGCGGCGCGGGTGTTTGCGATTCCGCTCGACAAAGACACCACGCTGCGCCGCGGCCACGCCGAACTGGTCGAGGGCTTTGCCTATGGCTTGCGGCTGGCTTTGGCGTGGGCCCAAGTGGCGCAGACCGCGATCACCCCGGCGACGCTGCTGGCGGCGTGGGCGCTGGGCGAGGCGTTGGTGGCCGACGGCGGCAAGGCGGTGCCGGTGTTTGCGCGCGCCCAGGGCGACCACGACAAGGCACCGCGCATGGCCGACCTCGACATGACGCTGGCCGGCATCGCGTGAGCAGGCCGATCAGCAGTCGGCCAGATCCAACACTTCGGGTTGCACGAAATCGTCAATGTCGACGGCCGGCTGCGGCCGGTCGGTCACCGCCCGCAGTTCGTCGCCGCCATACACGTCGAGGTAGCGCTGCCACACGCCCGCACAGATGCGGTCCCAGTGGCAGCCGCCGCAGATCTCGGGCGGCTTGACCCGCTCGGGGTCGGCGGTCTTGCCAGCGAAATCGCCGTACAGGTCCTGGTGGTCGACGTAGTCGGGCATCACGCAGGGCGGCACGCACGCGCTCTGCGAGGTCTCGACCCGCAAGCCCGTGGCCCGGCCGAGCTCAAAAGCCTCGGCAAACGGTCCGACGCACTCGGAAAACCGCAACACCAGGTGCTTGTTGAGCCAGGCATTGCCGCGCGGCATCGCATAGCTGAACTGCAACCGCGCCAGACCCGTGCCCCAGCGCGCCCACGCCCAGCGCGCAAACGTCGGCACTTGCGCCAGGTTGGGCCGCATCACCACACAGGTCACCTTGACCAGAAAGCCCAGTTGCACCGCTCGGTCGATCGCCTTGAGCTTGGCATCGTGGCGCGCCAGATCGGGGTGGTCGAGCATGTGCGCCGACAGCGCGGCGTCGGTGGCGTGTAGCGAGAAGCCGATGCCCAGCCGATCTTTGTAGGGCAAATACGCCTCCAAGGCGCCCGGCCAGGCCAGCGACACGCCGTTGGTCTGCACGATGATCTGGCGCGCGCCCGCCGCGTAGGCCAGCCCCACCATCTCGGGCAGCGCCTTGACCAGGGTTGGCTCGCCGCCCGAGAAGATGACCTGGGTCAGTTTGCCGGTCGGGATGCGGGCAACCAGCGATCGCAGCGCCGACTTGCTGGAGACGATGTTGGCGTTGCCTTCGGTGGCGTTGCAAAACAGGCACTTTTCGTCGCAGTGATCGGTCACCCGCACGTACAGCTTCTTGCCGGGCGACACTTCAAGCACGTCGTCCATCGCCGGCCGGGTGAACCAGCGCGCGGTCACGCTGCTTGGATCCAGCCCGAGCCGATCGGTGGCTTGCTGCAGGGCTTCGCCGAGCGCCTGCAGCGCCCCGGCGAGTTCAGGGCTGAAAGCGCCGCCGCGGTAGCCGACGTTCCAGGTCGCGGTGCGCACAAACGCCCCGTCGTCGTCGCGGCGCGGTCCGGCCAGCGCGTGCACACGGGCGCCGGCGCGGTCGAGCGTCCACAGCAGGTGGGCGCCGTCGTGGCGCCAGTGGGTGACCGCAAACCCGGCCAGTTCGGCAGGTGGCACCAGTCCGGCGGGCCGCAGCAGGTCGGCTTCGATCGCGGCGTCGCGCGGAACCGCGCCTTTGGTGCGCGCGATGACGGTGCGGTCCAGTAGACCCATCAGACCCTGCGACGCCCGCTGGGGGCGCCCGCGCACGCTAGCAAGCGCAGCCAAGGCCCGGCAATGCGTCGCGCCGAACCACGCAGGCCGACGACCCTTTTTGACGGCCACCGTGACCCGGCCCTGACGCTTTTTGACGCCGCCGTGGCACAAACCCGCCGCGGCGTGCCAAGATCGCGGTGGCGGGCCGGCACTGCGCGACCGGACCGCGCGCGGTGCGCCTTGCCTGGCCGGCCGCGCCGCGCTGTCGCGCCAGCCGGTCCTGATGACGCACGCTCGCCCCCAACCCGATTCCATGCGGCCAATCACCATTGGCACCCGCGGCAGCGATCTGGCGCTGTGGCAAGCCCACCACGTGCAGCGCCTGCTCGGCGGGCAGGCGGCCGGCGTGCAGTTGCGCATCATCAAGACCAGCGGCGACCGCTTTGTCGACATCCCGCTGCAAAATCAGTTGGACAAAGGCTTTTTTACCAAAGAACTGGAAGCCGAGTTGCTGGCCGGCACCATCGACCTGGCGGTGCACTCGCTCAAGGATCTGCCCACCGAGAACCCGCCCGGCCTGGTCTTGGGCGCGGTGCCGCCGCGCGCAGACACCGGCGATGTGCTTTTCGTGCAACCGGCTGCCCACGATCCCGACCAGCCGATGGGTTTGCGCGCGGGCGCCCGCGTTGGCACCGCGTCGCTGCGGCGGATGGCGCTTTTGCGCGCGTACGCCCCGCAAGTGCAGGCGGAGTTCCTGCGCGGCAACGTGCCGACCCGACTGAACAAAGCCAAAGACGCCGTGCTCGACGCGGTGATTCTCGCCCGCGCTGGCGTGTCGCGGCTAGGTCTGCCGTGGGGCTCGCTGCTCGCTTTTGACCTGGACCCCGCCGTGTGGCTGCCGGCCGCCGGCCAGGGGGCGCTCGGCCTGCAGTGCCGCGCCGATGACCAGGATTTGGGTGCGCGCCTCGCCGCGGTGGCCGACCTGGCCGCAGCGTTGGCGGTGCGCTGCGAGCGCGACGTGTTGCGGCGCATGGAGGGCGGCTGCCACTCGCCCTTTGGTGCGTTGGCTGCCGTCCACGGCGACCAGGTGACTTTGCGCGCCGGCGCCCAGGCGAGCCAAGGCCAGTGGGTCGCGGTAGCGGTGAGCGGCCCGGCCGGCGAAGTCGCCGCCCGCGCCGAAACTGCGCTGCGCGCCGCGCTTGCCAACCCGCCGGCCGTCGCTTCGGAGGCAGCGTGGGTCCAGCCCGCCCGACCGTGGTGCTGACGCGCGCCGCGGCCGACAACGCCGCGCTTGCCGCCGATCTGACCGCCGCAGGCGTGCGGGTGGTCGAGGTGCCCACTGCGCAAGTGCAGCCGATCGGCGTGCTGCCCGATCGCGCGGCGGTGGCGGCGTGGGCGCAAAGGGCCGATGCGCTGACCTTTACCAGTCGCCACGGCGTCGCCGCCTGGGTCGACCAGCTTGGCAAGGCAACGTTGGTGCGCCGCGGCCTGCGCATCGCCGCAGTGGGGGAGGCGACTGCGCAAGCGCTGGTCGATGCGGGCGCTTTCGTGCACGTGCAGGCCAAGGAGCCAGCGACCGGCGCGGGCCTTGCGCGCGCGCTCGGCCAGGTGCTGGCGCCCGCCTCGCTGGTGGTGGTGGTGCAGGCGCGCATCGGCCAGCGCGACCTCGCGGAACACCTGGTGGCGGCCGGTCACGATGCCCGCGTCGCCTGCGTGTACGAAAACGTCCCGCCGCCAGACCCCGATCCAGCCGTCCACAGCATCGCCGATCCCCACGCGGTGGTGTTTGCCGCCGCGCCCTCGGCCGTCGCCCGCATGCTTGGCTGGTGCGACGGTTGGCGAGCCGCGCGCTGGGTCGCCATTGGCCCCACCACCGCACAGGCCCTGCGCGACCGCGCCATCGAACCGGTCGCGGTCGCCGACCAACCCACCCACGCCGCTTGCCTTGCCGCCCTGGTCGCGGCCGTGCGCGGCCCTACCGCGACCCTGGAGACGCCGTGACCGAAACCAACCCTTACGTGCGCAGTCAGTCCGATGCGCTCTACGCCGCAGCCGTCGGATGCATCCCCGGCGGCGTCAACAGCCCGGTGCGGGCGTTCAAGTCGGTGGGCGGCAAGCCCGTGTACTTCGATCGCGCCCAAGGCGTGGACGTGACCGATGTCGACGGCAACCACTACATCGATTTCTGCCTGTCGTGGGGGCCGCTCATCTTGGGCCACAGCGATCCTGCGGTGGTGCAGGCGGTGACGGAGATCGCGCCGCGCGGGCTGACCTACGGCGCGTGCCATCCGGGCGAGGTGGCGATGGCGCAAACGCTGGTGGCTGCGTTCCCCGGCTTTGAGATGGCGCGCCTGGTCAGCTCGGGCACCGAAGCGGTGATGACCGCCCTGCGGCTGGCGCGCGGGGCGACCGGCCGGCCGCTCATCGTCAAGTTTGAAGGCGGCTACCACGGCCACGCCGACGCTTTGCTGGTCAAGGCCGGATCGGGGCTGATCACCCATGCCGATCCGGGTTCGGAGGCCAGCAGCGCCGGCGTGCCGAGTCAATTGGCCAGCTTGACCATCACCCTGCCGTTTGCGGACCTGGACGCGGTGCGCCATGCGTTTGCGGTCTCAGGCGACCGCATTGCCGCGGTCATCTTGGAGCCGCTGCCGGCCAACAACGGGTTGCTCGTGCAGACGCCGGCATACCTGCAAGGCCTGCGCGACCTCACCCGCCAGCATGGGGCGCTGCTGATTTTTGACGAAGTCATC
>CAXRHS010000548.1:0-2740 GCA_964230235.1 Myxococcota bacterium | reverse complement strand
AACTGCGCCTCCCACAGCACCAGCGCGTCCGGCGCGTCTAGCGAATAGCCGTAATCGAAGCCCAGCACCGCCGCCTCAGACAGCGGTGAGTCGTACACCTTGAACTGGCCTTGGGTCACGCCCAGGTGCTGCAACGGCACGTGGCGCGCACCGCTCTGGTAGTCGTGCAACACGCAGTGGCGGTGGCTGAAGGTGCCGCGGCCCGAGTCCTGGCCGGACAGCCGGATGTCGCGCCCTTCGGCCAACAGCGACGCAAACGCCAGGGCTTCCGCAGCACCCCAATCCAGCGGCTTGTCGCCGCGCGCGCCGGCGAGACGGCCCTCATAGAGCTTGCCGAGCTTGGGATGGACGGTAAAGCCGGCCGGCATCTGTAGCATCGCCGCTGCCAGCCTGGCCAGTTGGGTGTCCGGCACGCCGGTATCGACCTCTGGCGTGTCGCGGTCCGGTCCTCCACGCATCAACTTCCACGGCGACGCCGTCTCTGCAGCACTTGACGCACCCGCAGCTGCCCTGGGCTCAGTCCGCGCAACGGCAAGCCCTTCCTCCAGCCGTTGGTGGGTGCGAAACACGATTTCCTGGCTCTCTTGCCGCGACAGCCCGCCCAAGCCCACCAGGTTGTCGAGGTAGCCGTCGACCACTGACTGGCGCGCGCGAATCGCCTGGTACATCACCGGCTGTGTAAAGGTCGGGTCGTCGCCCTCGTTGTGGCCGTGGCGGCGGTCACAGTACAGGTCGAGGACCACGTCGCGGTGGAAGTTCTCGCGAAAGCTGATGGCGAGGTCGATGACCTGTGCGACGCCTTCGGGGTGCTCGCCGTTGACGTGAAAGATCGGCGCCTGCAGCATCTTGGCGACGTCGGTGCAATACCGCGAGCTGCGCGAGCTTTCCGGCGGCGTCGTAAAGCCGACCTGGTTGTTGACGATGATGTGCACGGTGCCGCCGACCCGGTAGCCCGACAGCTCGCTCATGTTGAGCAGCTCTTGCACCACACCCTGGCCCGCGAACGCCGCGTCGCCATGAATCAGCAGCGGCATCACTTCTTTGTGCTGGGTGTCGCCGCGGCGGTCCTGCCGTGCCCGTGCCCGACCAACGGCCACCGGTCCTACGAACTCCAGGTGCGACGGGTTGAAGCACAGTTGCAGCTTGACCTCGCGGCCGGCCTGGGTGCGCCAGACGCTGGTGTAGCCCATGTGGTACTTGACGTCGCCGCGGCCGAGCTTGCTGTGCGGGTCCTGGTCTTCAAACTCGCGGAAAATGTCCGACGGGCTCTTGCCCATGATGTTGGCCAGCACGTTCAAGCGCCCGCGGTGGGCCATCGCCAGCACGACTTCTTTGACCCCGGTCTCGGCGGCGCGCTCCAACGCCATGTCGAGCAGCGGGATCAGCGACTCGGCGCCCTCCAACGAAAACCGCTTGGCGCCCACGAACTTCTTTTGCAGAAAATTCTCAAACGCTTCGGCTTGCGCAAGCTTGCTGAAAATGTGCACCTGCTGGGCACGCGAAAGCGCAATGTGGTTGTCGGTCGACTCCATGCGGCCTTGCAGCCAGTCCTTGCTCTCCGGGTCGTCGATGTGCATGAACTGCACGCCGATGGCGCCGCAATAGGTGCGCTGCAGCTTGGCGATGATCTCGCGCAGGGTCAGCGTGGGCGCGCCGCCGAGCATCCCGGCCGAAAACGAGGTGTCGAGGTCGGCTTCCGACAGCCCGAAGTACGGCAAGTCGAGCTCCGGGTGCGAGTCTTCGCCGCCGCCCAGCGGGTTGACCTTGGCGATGACGTGGCCGCGGACCCGGTACACGCGCACCAGCATGTCGACGCGCTCTTGTTTGCTATTGCTGACTTGCGCGCTGGTCGGCGCTGCGTACTGCCCTGCCTGTGGCCGCGGCGGTTCGTAGCGGGGTGCATCGAGCGCGGCGAACCACGCCCGCCACTCGGGCGAAACGCTTTGTGGCGACGCTAGATACGCGCGGTAGAGATCTTCCGCAAAGTCGAGGTTGCCTACGCCGCCCAAGTCGGCGAGCGTGGCATCGGCGGTCGGCATGGCGGCCATGGGCGAGGCTCCGGGCCTTTGGGCGCGCAAGAGGTTGAGCAGGCGCGCGAATTTGGCGAGCCGGCGCAAGGAGGGGTCCAGCCGGCAGGGCCGGAAGGATGCGCCAAAAGGGGCTGCGGGGCAAGGTCGGGGGCGTGCAGGCCCAGGGCGATTGCATGGGTTCAAATCAAGCGACGGCCGTCGCGGCCTCGGGCCGGCACTGGCTCAGCGATGGGCTCTGACCGAACCTGCGATTCGACCTGTGGTGCGGCCCAAGCGGCGTGGACGACGACGCCAAGGTGTTCATTCGCATCGACAAGGCCAAGGGCAATTGCCAGCGGTACCAGCTGGGATTTCACTTCTAGGGCGCGTACGGCGTCGACACAGACTCCGTGGGCCACGCGAGTTGCCGTGGCCATGCCAAGGGTGCAGGCGTTTTCCCAGCTTGCCAGCCGCAATTCAATCTGCCTACAATCGCTGCCCGACGCCGCGTCGTCGCCCGAGCCTGCTCATGAAGTTGTCGCGTTCACTGGCTGTGATTTGTACGACCGCATTTCTCGCCGCTTGTGTGGGCGGCAGCAGCAGTGGCGTCGGCGGCAGCAGCGGCACCGGAGGGGTTGTGAGCGACGGGTCGAGTGCGGCTGCGGACGCCGCCACGGGCACCAGCGACACCACAGCAGAGACAGCCGCTGCAACGGACGCCCAAGCCGGGG
>CAXRHS010000547.1:0-7637 GCA_964230235.1 Myxococcota bacterium | reverse complement strand
CGGCCGCGGCTGCGCCCGCCGATGCGGCCGCACCGGCCGTGCCACAAGGTGGCGACGCCCAATACGACGCCAAACTTCGCCAGATCGAAGAGCGCGTCGTCAGCATCAAAGAGCGCATCTTCAACACCAAGACCCGCTTGCTGTTGCTCAAAGAGCAAATCTTGGAGCAGGTGGTGGCGGAATCGCGCGCCGTCCTCATCCACCGCAACGAGATGGGCAACTTCTTTTTGCTCAAGGAAGTGACGTATTACCTTGACGGCAAGAAGATCTACTACCAGGACAACTCCAATGGGTTGTTGAGCCAGCGCAAGGAGTTTGAGATCTACAACGGTTCGGTCATCCCAGGTAACCACTCGCTATCGGTTGAAATGGTATACCAGGGCAACAGCGACCTCTTCAGCTACCTCAAAGGCTACGTCTTCAAGCTCAAGAGCTCCTACACCTTCTACGCGACCAAGGGCCGCATTACCGAAGTCGGCATCGTCGGTTACGAGCGCGGTGGCGTCGGCACAGATTTGGAAGACAAGCCGTACATCAAGTACGAGGTCAAGCTCATCCAAAACAAGAAGGACAAAGAAGGCGAGGGGGCCGCCAAGTGAAGGCACGCGCACCGACCGGACCAGGGCAGCGCTCCCGCATGAAGCGTATCCCGGCGTTTTTGCTGACGATCGCAATCGGTTCGACGACTGCGCTTTCGCTGCCGTCGACTGCAAGGGCCGACGAGCAGGCGCAGGCCATCGACAACGACATTGGCAACCTGCGGAGCAACATCACGCTTGTCGACGACGACATGAAGAAGGCGCGGGAACGCGAGCGCCGCTATCCGCTCGACCGCCGGTTCGTCGAGGCAGGTCTGGCCTACGACCGCGGCAATTTCAGCACTTCTGCGGTCATGCTGACCGACCTCGTGCAGAATTCCGAGTTTCAGGCTCGCAGTGACTACGCCGACGCGCTTTTCATGCTTGGCGACTGCCTGTACCGATTGCGCAACTACGCGGGCGCAAAACGATACCTCGACAAGCTGATTGTGACCAACGGCGGCAAGCACTTTCAGAACGCCCTCGCGGAATTGGTGGACATCGCCGTTCGCATGCGCCGGACGGAAGACATCGAGACGCTGGCCAGGCGTCTGGAAACCGTGCCGAGCGACAGCCGCAAAAGCGAGTTGCTGTACCAGTTTGGCCGTTCTTTCTTCGTGGCCAGCAAGGATCGCGCCAAGCGGGCGGCGAGTCTGCAAAGGTCGCGCGCGTTCTTGGAGCAGATTCAAATCGGTGAAACCCGGTGGGCCGGCGCGCGGTTCTACATCGCCGCAGCGATGGTAGAGACCGGCAAAGTCGACGACGCATTGGTGGAGTTCAAGCGAATCGCAGACACGTTCAAGGCGCAATCCGCCGACCCGAACAAGAAGACGGACTCCACCGTCGCCGACTATGTTCACATGGCGCTGGGCCGCATGTATTTGCAGCAAAAGAAGTACGACGAGGCTGCGCAGTACTACGTGCTGGTCGACCGCAACTCGCCGGTCTACGAGGAGGCGCTGTTTGAACTGTCCGCGACGTATGTCGCCGGCAACAAGCCCAAACGTGCGCTGGAAGTGCTTGATATTCTTCTGTTGACGGTCAGCGACGACAACGTGGCCGTTCAGGCCGCAGTGTTGCGCGGCCGCATCAACATGCTGGACAAGCAGTTCGACAAGGCTGACGCCGCGTACAAGGAGGTCGTCGAGCGCTACAGCGCCATTGAAGGCGAGTTGCGCAACTTCGCCAGCAGCGACAAGAACCTGGAGCAGTTCTTCGCCTGGCTGCTGGCGCGCGGCAGCGAAGATTATTCGGTCATCCAGCCGGTCTCGAACCGCGTCGCCAAGTACCTGGAAAAGGACGAAGCGATGCTTGAGGTCGTTGCGGTTTTTGACGACATGGCGGCGGAACGGGCGGACGTCAAAGAGTCTGCCAAGATCGCGAACGTACTGGATACGGCGCTGCGCGCTTCGGCCCGCCTGGATATGTTCCCCGACCTCAAAGACGCGTGGGTCCGCCTTGCGGAAGCCCAGAATCGGTCCATCGCAGTCGGCAAGCGCATCACGGATTTGCTGCGCGCACGCGCGACGCCTGCGATGAATCCCGAAGAAAAGGGCCGCGGCGAGGCCATGTATGCGGTCCGCAAGAATCTGGAAGAAGCCTACGGCAAGATTCCGCCCGATGCCGGCAGCTACATCAAGCGCCAAAACCGGGTGGTGCAGGACTTTACCAACCTGGCGGGCGACGTCGGTCTGCTCAAGGCGCAACTGGCCACGGTCAAAGAGCAATTGCTGAGCGTCGAAAAGATGCTCAACGAGCGTCTGTTTGGCGGCGAAGGCGTCGTTTTGACCAAGGACCAGGAAAAGAAGATTCGCGACGCCCTCCAACAAGAAAAAGACGAGATGCGGCGCGTCGCCCGCGAAATCGAAGAATTGTCGCAGGCCGCCGAAGTGGCCGCCCAAACTGTCGGGGCGGGTGACAAAGTCAGCGCCGACGAAAACGCGATTCGCGCCGCGCTGCTGGCTGCTCAACGCAATGAAATGCAGGTCTACGTTGGCTCGTTGGAGCGGTCGGGCGGTGACCCGAACCGATTGCGGTTGTCGCGGCTGGCTTTGGAGAAACTTTATGCAGACATCTGGGGGCTCATCACCCAGGTGCAAGAGCGTGCGTCTGAGCGGTTGGCTGGGATCAAGAAGATCCTGGCGGCGGAGCAGCGCAACATCGCGGAATACCAGAGTTCAATGCGCACCTACGAAGACGACGCCCGCGCGCTGGCTCGCCAGATTGGCAACAAACTGGTGCGCGACGCCCAGCAACGCATGTCCGACGTTCTGCTTGAAGCGGACCTCGGTTTGGTCGATGTGGCCTGGCAAAAGAAGCAGCAGAAAGCGACCGCCATTCGCGAACTGCAGGACGAGCGCAGCAGCCGCATCAAAAGCCTGGGCGACGTCCTGCAAAACCTGACCGGCGAAGAAGGCGAGGAGTAGGCAATGATGCCGGCCGCTGTCCAGCCAGCTAGTCCGCTCCGCAAGCGCAACGCCTTTCGCGAGGCGGTCGCGCTCATTTGTTTGTGCACGGTCGCGCTGCCCCTGACCGGGTCGCCGTCCGCGGCGCTGGCGGCTCCGCCGCCTCCCCGGCTGATGCCGAAGTACAAGATCGTTGGCGATCCGGTTATCGACCCGGCAGTGGTGGCCCAAGAGCGCAAGCAGTTCGACGCGGCCTATGAGCTATTCAAGCAGGCCGCCAACGAGTACCAGCGCGAAGTCAAAGAGTTCATCACGCGCGATGTCGGCGGCAAGCAAAAGGCGGTCGCCAACACCTACCAGTCGCAAATCGACAAGCTCGACCAGGAGCAATTCGACTTGCGCCGCGACGCCATCGCGCGCCTGGAAGGGTTCATTTTCCGGCACCGCGACCACGACATGTATACGCCCGACACGATGTTCCGGCTGGCCGAGCTGTACTACGAAGACACCATCGCCGCCTACAACCGCGCCAGCGACAACTTTGCGCGCGAACTGGACCTGTACAACCGCGGCAAGCTGCTGGACCCACCGACCGATGCCAAGCGCGACTTTTCGCGCTCGATCGCCCTGTACAAGTACCTGCACTGGGTGCCGCCGGGCACGACGATGGATCCGCTGTCCGGCAAGCTGGCAGGTGTGGTGCTGGAAGAACATCCGGCCTGGCGGCGCCGCGAGAACATCAGCGACGCCGCCATGTACTTGCAGGGGTTCTGCGAGTACGAAATGCGCGAAATCGAACCGAAATTCGAGCAGAAGGCTGTGGCGACGCTGTCGGCGTTGGAAGAGCACTACCCGAAGTCGCGCTACGTCGCCGAAGCCTGGCTGCGCGTGGGTGAAATCAACTTCGACAACAACGAGTACGACAAAGCCGCCGAAGCCTACGAGCGGGCCGCCATCAAAGCCAAGGAAATGGGCGACAACGGCAACTATTCGCTGGCGCTGTACAAGCTGGGTTGGTCGAACTTCCAGTTGTACAAGTACGCCGTTGCCGTGCGCTGGTTTCAGAAGCTCATCGAGTTCGAGGACGAGGTCAAGGCCGCCGAAAAGCCAGAAGACAAGGACAAGAAGAAGTCTGGCTTTGACCTGCGCAAAGAAGCGATCGAGTACCTCGCCAAGTCGTTGGCCGAGCCCAGTTGGGACGACGATAGCTGTGACGACTTCGGATCGACGACGACCAAGGGCGAGTGCCCCATCGTTGACCCGCGCGCCAGGCCCATCTTGTACACCGCCAGTGTTTTGGAGCCGACGCTGCCGCCCGAGCAGGCGAACTGGGCCGCCCCGTTCAAGGGTGACGTGCTTGGCAACATGCAGAAGAACTTTGCCGCCCGCAACGAAGTGCGAGCGGGACTCATCAATGGCAAGCCATATGTTTTCGATATCTTGCTGACGTATGGCCTGACGCTCTACAACCAGCGCGAAGACGACTACTACTGGCAGGCAGTGCGGGTCATGGGCTACACCATCGAGCACTATCCGATGGTGCGGGAAGCACAGGACCTGCAGCGCAAGATCATCAGTTCCGTGGACATTCTAGCCAGCTTTGGCGCCTCGTACGAAGCCGAAATCCGCTCGGGCAAAGGTGGCAAGGACGCCCAGATTGGCCTGGACATGGCCAACGAAGCCAAGGCGCGCCAGATTGTCGAGCGTCAGCGCTACCTGCAGATGTTTGGCAAGAACTCGGAGTGGTACAAGAAATGGGGCGGCGACAAGGATCTGGCCGCACAGGTCGACGAGCAGACTTCGCGCATTCGCCGCGAGTTCGCCATGTTGAGCCACGCGGAAGCCCAGCGCCTCAAGGGCGAAGGCAAGATCGAAGAAGCCATCGCCAAATACGCCGAGGCCGCTTCCGCGTATGAGGACCTGCTCAACGCCGACAAGGATTCGCCGGAGGCCTACAAGCTGGCCTGGACCCTGGCTGAAATCTGGTATTTCGCCGGCGTCATGTGCAACGCCCCGCGCGACAAGGGCAACCTCATCCTGGTTGACGAAGAAGTCGTCCCGTGGCCCGCAGACAAGCTGCCGGCCATCAAGAAAGCGTGCGGTGCCATGGGCAAGTCGATCGCGTACTACAACATGGTGCGCGACTGGAAAGGTGTGCGCAGCAAGGACGACGACGGCAAGCCGATGGACAAGACCGAGGAGGCGGCGTACTCGGCGGTGGGCGCGGCAGAGCAGGTCTTGGCGGCCAGGGCTGCCTATCCCAAGGGCGACCCGGAGCGCGTCGAGACGCTGTCGTTGCCGGAGATTCGACCGAGCACCGAGAAAGACAACGCCATCGTCAAGGCCAATGAGGACTCTGGTGTTGCTGGTATCAAGAAGATGGAGCGCGTTCCGGTCGATCCGTTGGCGGTCGAGTGGGTCCTGGCGGCCGATGGCTATGTGGCCAACGCCGACAAATTCCTGAGCAAGGACGACCCGGATCGTGCGGCAAAGCTGGCCCTCAAAGCCGCAGAACTACTCTACAAGAACCGTCATTTCGACCCATGGAAAGAGGGGGCGACGCCGCGCACGCCAGCAGAATTCTGGTCAGCACGGCTGCGGTTTGAGGGCATCCTCAAGAAATTTCCAGGGACGCGGTTTGCTTCTGAATCGGTCAAGAACCTGATTTCCAGCTACTGGATGGAAAACGACATTGAGTCGCTGCAGGTCGTCATCGAGAAATACAAAGATCAGATCGACGAAAAGCAGAAGAAGACCATCATCGACACCGCGGTGGCCATCAAGTTCAATGCACTTTCCGATCGCGCGTTTGCCCGCTTCAAAGAGGCCGAGGCCGACGAGAAATCCGCCGAAAAGGCCGCCAATCCAGACGAGGCAGGCAAGCTGCTGGCGACGGCGCGCAAGAAATTCACCATGGCTGCAGACGACTTCCGCCAGGTCCGCCAGGATGTGATGAAAGTCGAGAAGATGAAGGAGTCGGAGCGCATCAAGCTGTCGCGGCAGGTGCTGCTCAACTCGGTGCGCGCGTACCACCACGCCGAGCTGTGGGACAAGTGCGTCGACACGCTCGCCGAGGCCGAAAAGATGCTGCGCGAGTGGTCGCCAACGGACGCCAAGGAAAAAGAAGAGCGCACGGCGGCGCTGGCGGAAGTCTTGGAAATCCGAGCCAACTTGAACTACGAGTTCTTCAAGATCGAAGAAGCAATCAACGACTTTGTCCTGCTGTACCAGAACGATCTCAAGGGCAAGAAGGCGGACTACTACCTGAAGACCGCCGCGCAGATGGCGTTCTTCAACAGCAACTGGGAAAAGGCCATCCAACTGAACAAGGAGATTATCTCCCGCTTTGAGAAGGAACCCGGCGCTGAAAAGCAACTGGTGGTCAAAGACGCGGTGTGGCAGCTCTACATCATCGAGAAGTCGCGCAACAACGTCGCCAAGCAGATTGATGCGCTTGAGGTGTTCATCGCCCGCTACCAGGCCGACAAGGCGACATCGGGCAAAGTATTTCGCGCCTACGGCCTGATCGCAGAAATCCACGAGAACAAGGGCGACAAGGGTGCGGCGACCAAGATGTACAACCGCATCATCGAGGCGTTCACCAAAGGCGGCTACGAGCGCAATGGTGGACCGGAAGCGTCGGCTGCGGCGCAATCCACCTTCCAACTGCTCAAGCCAGAGTACGACGACTTCATGTCGACCAAGTTGGTCGAAAACCTCAAGCTGCCAAAGGCCAAGCGCATGCCGGACCTGCAGAACCAGGTCAAGAAGATGCAAGAGGTGCTGTTGGGGCCAGAAGTCAAGTTCAAGGCGCCCGACGGCAGCCAGGCGACGGAGCGCTGCGGCAACTGTCCGCTCGGCAACAAGCAGTGCCGTGACGCAGTGTGCAATGTCGATCCCAAAAAGAACGGCCTGTACGACGAATACCTGTCGGCCGTGGCCAGCTTTGGCTCGCAGAACTGGTCCTACGCCGCATTCCTGTACCGTGCTCGTTTGCTCAAGTACTTTGCGCGCCAGATCTACGATGCGCCGCGGCCCGCGGACCTGAGCGACGAGGAACTAGAAATCTACGAAGGTTTCCTGGAAAAACTCGGCGCCGTGTTCGAGAACCGCGCGATTCAGTCGCTCAAGCTTGCGCTGAACGACGCGGAGTCCAAAGGCGTGGTCAACCAGTGGGTGACCGAATTGCGCGCCGAGATGAACAAATACAAGCCCAAAGAATATCCGCTTTTGCGTGACGAGAAGCGCGCTCAAGCGGTGCCGCTCGGCACCTTGCCGCAAGTCGAGAAGGAGCTGCGCTGATGAACACGCTCCTTTTGCGCCACTGGTCGGTTGCTGCGCTTGCCGCTGCGTGGTTGGGTGGGTGTGGCGGCGCTCCCGTTGCGGAAACCAAGCCGCCTGCCGACAAGCCTGCCGACAAGCCTGCCGACTCGCCCGCGGACAAGCCCAAGGAAGAACCCAAGCCGGCCGACGCGCCCGCCGAGGCGCCCAAGGAAGCGGCCCCGCCCGACAAGCCTGCGGAAAAGCCGGCCGACGCACCGGCCGCTGCGGATGCCGCCAAGCCGGCTGACGCTGCGTCGCCTACCGACGGCAAGGAGCCCAAGAAGGACGAAGTTGTCGGCGACGACCGACCTGCGGATATCAAGTTCCCGAC
>CAXRHS010000546.1:0-2172 GCA_964230235.1 Myxococcota bacterium | reverse complement strand
CGCTGCGCGAGGGCCTGCCCGGCAACGTGCGGCAGTGGTTCGCGCTGGCTGCGGCGTTCCAGCCCGAAGTGGTGATTTCCGATTTCGAGTCGTGGAGCTGGTGGTACGCCCCGGTGCATCACCTGCCGGTGCTGAGCATCGACAACATGCAGATCATCAGCCGCTGCCACCACGCCGACGACGTGTTTGCGGTTGACCCAGCGGGCTTCTTGCTCGCCAAGGGCATCGTGCGCAGTAAGCTCCCCGGGTGTCAGCATTACCTGGTCACGACCTTCTTCTACCCGCAGGTCAAGCGGGACCGCACGACGCTGGTGCCGCCGATTCTGCGCCCCGAGATCCTGGCCGCGCAGCCTGCTCGCGGCGACCACGTTCTTGTCTACCAGAGCGGCGCAGGCGCCGATTCGATTGCTCAGGTACTCAAGACCTTTGCCCACCAGCAGTTCTTGGTGTACGGCATGCGCCGAGGTCTCACCGAGCCCGAATCCGACGGCAATCTGGAGCACCGGCCATTTTCGGAGACGCGCTTTGTCGATGACCTGGCCGCCAGCAAAGCGGTGGTCGCAGGGGGTGGGTTTTCGCTGATGGGCGAGGCGGTGTACTTGCGCAAGCCGATGTTGTCGGTGCCGCTTGAAGGGCAGTTCGAGCAGACGTTGAACGCTGTGTACCTGCAAAAGCTGGGCTACGGGTTGCACCGAAAGGAGATTGCTGCAGCCGATGTCGACCAGTTGCTGGCGCGCACGCCCGAATTCGACGCCAACCTCGCCCAGTACGCCCAAGATGGCAACGCGCGCCTGTTTGAGGTGTTGGCCGAGCAGTTGCGGCTGCTGGCCTAGGGTGCCACGCCCGCGCCGTTGCCAGGTCCATTTGCCACGGCCGGCGCTGACAGCGCCGATTCACGAATTCGAAGTGGTTGGCACGACTGCTGGGTTGGCCTTGCATACCTGGCGGGTCGCCAATTCGCTCCTTGCTGGCGAACTGGGGTCCGTGTCAAAACAAGTCGATCGACACGAGCGCGGAGCGGAGCAGCGAGTCGGCTTGCAAAGTCGCGAGCTTGCGACCCACTTGGCAAGCAACGGGCCAACGTGGAAAATCGAATAGATTTGCACGGGCCCTTACCGCGCTCTGGCGGCAACGGGCGCGGCATTCGATCTTTGGCAGGGTCGCGGCGACAGCTTCATCGCTTGCCGCTTGCACCCCTGACCCCCCAGCGTACACTGCCCCAGGGCACGGCCAGCGCGCCGTGCAGCGTGACTGCCATGCGTTCCTTGGTCCTGGCCTTGCTGGTGGCGACGGCGCCCGGCTGCGCCCAATCGGGTTCGCCGTCTGAGCCAGGCGCCGCTGCGCCATCTGGCCCAGCCGCGTCCGCGACCGGCGCGCTGTCGTCTCCTGGTGCGCTGGCGCCGGTCCAACGGGTGCGCAAGGCCATCGACTGGCAGGCCGCGCAGGCTCACCCGCAATTGGATGCTGCGCTTTCTGCGGCGCAGGCCCAGACGCTGCGGCGGGCCACCCTACCAGTGCTTTTGCCGGTGGACGGCCCGTGGCTGGCCCATGGCATTGCCACCGCCGCAGCCGATTGGTACACACTTTCGGCGCCAGTGGGTGACCTGACGGTCGTGATCCAAGGCGATCGGATGGCCACGCTCGATCCGACCCTGGTGCCGCCGCGCTGGACACCGCCGGCCTGGCAGACGCCGCTGGTGACCCGCAACGAGGGCATCGTCGAGGCCACGTTTCTGGCTTTTGGCGCCAGCTACGTGGTGGCGGTCGAGTGCGCGATGCCCGACAGCGATGCGCGCTGCACCCAAGACGAATTTGTTCTTGCGTTGATTGCGGCGATGCGGCGCTGGGCGCCGACCGGCGAGGTGACGCCATGAAGCGCTCCCGCCTTGCCGTAGCTTTCCTACTGGCCCAAGCGTTTGCCGGCGCTGCGTTTGCGGCCCCCTTTACCTACGAACCAGCCGGCGTGCTGGTGCCCGGCTCTGGGACCGGGCTCAAGACCACCAAGGTCTACGCGCCGAACATGCGCTACCCGATCCTGGACGCGCCGTCGTACCCGAATTCGCAGGTGTGGGGCGTCGGCGGCTCGCAGGGGCCCAAAGGCAGCCAGTGCGACGCCAAGAACTTCAGCTATCCCTGGCACGACAACTACTGCGAGACCCGCACCTGGTCGAT
>CAXRHS010000545.1:0-3057 GCA_964230235.1 Myxococcota bacterium | reverse complement strand
CAGGAAAGTCAATGAAATCAACGGTCTACCCAGACCACCCCCGCGCCAGTGCTAGCTTTGCGTACCGTCACTTATTGCACTGAAAACGAGGAGACCCCTTTTAAGGTTCAAGCCCTCTTGGAAGCGGCTCTTTCCGCCGTTCCCGGCTAGTTCGTTTAGTCTTGGTTGAACTCTGGCCTGTTGGACATCGTCGTCGGCTTGTTCTGATTGAGCAAGAAGGGTCAGCACGGGTACTAAGGCGGTTGTTTCAGGCTCCACACCCGTTGACGCGGCCGATCAGTCTGGCTCGATGAGCCCTGATGCCCCGCCGCGATAGAGGTCGTCGTCGCTCCAATCCAACGATTGCCACTTTGGCGCACGTCCTGGCTCTCGCCATCGCGCCAGCGATCGCTAGGTTGAACGTCCGGCGCTGGACCCAGCTGGCTGTATGCATGCCCCAAGTTTCAACGCGTCATGCCCCACCCCTCTACGCGCCTGCGCGTTGGAGATCGTAGTCGGCCGCCTCGTCGACGAAGCGCGCGCGCGGCGATCTTTGGGTCAATTCGCCGGTTCAACTAGGGGTTGACGCGGCGACGGAGGGCGCGAGGCCGCCAACCGCATAGCTATGGCACTAGCCTGCACCGGTCACTCGAAGCCACTTTGGCCGGAGTGTTCTTGTAGGTGATCGCAAGTCGTGGTCTTGCGTGTAGCTACGCATACACGCCTAGTGCCGCGCCACAAGTTCGGCGGTTACGCCCGCCACGAACCGCAGCGGCTAGCGCCTTCTGCATCATGCGTTGCATGTCTGCGAACAGACCTCTCGACCTTGGCGCGCCAACTGTGACCAGCACGAAGACTGTGCTGGGAGTGTCGGAGGGGCGAAGCCCCCTCTCTGTGCGGACCCGACCTCCGAGTCTCGTTTCGAGTTGCGTTCGGTGCCCACAGGCCGTCCTGGTTGCGACCCACTTTCCCGTACTTTTCCCGTACCGGCAAGAAAAAAGCACCTAGCGTTGCCGCCAAGTGCTTGTTCTTCCTACCGAATCTGGTAGCCGCGATTGGACTCGAACCAGTTCAAAGGGGAAATGACGTCGCGTGCAGTCACTCCTTCCCCGGGAAAGCCTCGACCTGCAGCGACCGGAATGCCCGAATAGTACCCCGGATAGTTCCCCAGCCGAGGTGCCAGGACCTGGCTCCCGCGCGGTGCTCAGACGAACACCGCGCCACGCCCGGCAAGCCGGGGACACAGTGCCATGGTCGTCAAGCTCGCGCATGTTCGGCGTCGCTTCAGCGAGACCCGACGGCGTGATTTACCTTGGGTCGTTCTCGAAGATCCTCGCGCCCGGCTTTAGGTTGGGCTACGTGATCGGGCCTGAAGACATTCACCTGAAGCTAGTGCAGACCAAGCAGGGCTACTGACCTGCACACCCCCGTCATTCACTCAACCCGTCGCCTACGAAGCGCTCAAGTCAGGGCTTCTCGACAGACGCATTCCCATCATTCGCCAACGGTACGGCACACAGTGCCAAGCGACGTTGGAGTCGCTGTCGTGTCATATGCCGAATGGCATCAAATGGAGCGCGCCCGAGGGGTGGGATGTTCATCTGGCTTCAGGTGCCCGAACAGATCGACTGCACTGCGCTCTTGCACGAGGCCGTCGAGCGCCATGTCGCATTTTTCCCGGAGCGCCGTTCTACGTGGAAGATCCACGTCACAACACCCTGCGCCTGGCCTTCGTCACGGTGCCGTCGGAACGGATTCAACAAGGCACTTCAATCCTCGGGGAGCTGATTCGCTCGCGGCTCGGCGGCAGGCCCTGACGCTGTCGGCTCCACCTCGACATCGCGATCTCGTAGCACCGCTTCAGCCATGACCATCGTGACTCGTCAGCATCTCAGCGATGGTAGCTTCCGCAGCCGCCTCGCCATGCCGGACCACCTATCATGGAGCGACGCTGAGATTCAGCGCTCGGTCACCGAGATGCTGCAGGCTCGGCGCGAAGGTGCCATCTGGGTCGAATTGAGGAGCGCTTCGAGCACGCCAGAGCGTCGTCCACTGCCTCTATCCAGTGCTTCACTGGCGTCGCGGTGCCCGACTGCAGGTGCTGAATGCAGCCGATGTTGGCTGACACGATGACGTGCGGCTCGAGCGGCGCCAGGCTCTCAAGCTTGCGGTTGCGCAGTCGATAAGCGAGTTCTGGCTGCAGCACCGAGTAGGTGCCGGCCGAGCCGCAGCACAAGTGACTATCGGTGATGGCGACACGAACCTCGAAGCCGAGCTCGCGCAGGCCGGCTTCAACGCCGCCGCGCAGTTTTTGGCCGTGCTGCAAGGTGCACGGCGGATGAAACGCGAGACGTTCTGTCGCCCTCGCTGCTGAGTCGGCTGCACCCTCTCCGTGCCCCGACTCCGATCGCTGGTGGGCCAGACGTTCCCGCAGCTTCGGGACGATCTCGGGTAACAGCTCCGACAGGTCCTTCGTCAGCTCGCTGATGCGCCGCGCCTTGTCGGCGTAAGCCGGGTCGTGCGCTAGCGCGTGACCGTACTCGCGCACTGTCACACCGCAGCCCGACGCGTTCATCACGATAGCCCCAACCGCACCCTGCGACACCAGCGGCCACCAAGCGTCGATGTTGCGACGCATGTCAGCCAGGCCACCATCGTGATCGTTCAGATGCAGCCGGATCGCGCCACAGCAGCCTGCCTCGTCGGCCACAAGGGTCTGCAAGCCGGCGGCATCGAGCACGCGCGCGGTGGCGCTGTTGATGTTGGGAGCAAGTGTCGGCTGCACACAGCCTTGCAGCAGTAGCACCTTACGCGCGTGGGAGCGGGTCGGCCAGTCATACGCGCTCGGCTGCGCCTTGGGCGGCACCTTGTGCTTCAGTGCCGCCGGCAGGAGTGGTCGCACGACCTGGCCGATCTTCACCGCCAGACCGAACAGCGGCGACGTCAAGCCCTCTTTCAGCAGCCAGCGCGCGGCGCGCTGGCCGGCCGGACGCTCGACGCGTCGCTCGACGATGCGCCGGCCGATCTCGACCAAGTTGCCGTATTCCACGCCGGAAGGACAGGTGCTCTCGCAGTTGC
>CAXRHS010000544.1:0-2248 GCA_964230235.1 Myxococcota bacterium | reverse complement strand
GCGTTGCCCATGTAGTAGACGACGACCAGCAGCGTAAAGCCGCTCATCCAAGTGGTGTACGACTCCCACATGAACCAGTGCAGCGTCGGCGGCAACTCGGCCTTGGTCAACGACTTGCGTTTGACCAGCTGGTAGAAGCCGCCGCCGTGGGTCATGTGCATCTCGCCGAGCACGTCGCCCTTGAGCGGCTCCTTGGGCGGCTCCAGGCTTTTGTCGAGAAACATGAACAAAAACGAGTCGCCGATCCACATGATGGCGGCGACCACGTGCACCAGTCGCACGCACAGGTTCAGCCACTCTTGAAGTTGGGCTTCCAAGCAAACTCCTTGTGGATTCAGGCGGTCAGTACATGGCGTGGACGCGGACGACGAACTTGGCGACGCCGAACTTGTTGGCGGCTTCAAAAGTGTGGCCGTCTTTGAGCGGCACGCTGCCCGCAAAAGCGACAAGCTCGTTGCTGTCGTCGAACGCCCACTCGTTGACCTTGTAGCGCGGGTACCAGTCCGACTCGATGAGGTTGCAGCTCAGCC
The DNA here is from genome assembly GCA_964230235.1 of Myxococcota bacterium. GTDB lineage: Bacteria > Myxococcota_A > UBA9042 > UBA9042 > UBA9042 > SXRM01. Next base: position 1,718 of record CAXRHS010000544.1, on the reverse strand, counting down.
ACAGCGCGTCCATACCGTCCAGCACGGGCGCGGCGTACACAAGCTGGTTCAGCGTCTTGGTGGTGCCTTGCTCCTGGGTCCACAGCGGCGCGGTGCGGGTGGCCATCCGGTCGTCGCTGACCAGCACATCCTTCTTGTAGGTCGTGAGCACGAATGGGTTGTAGCGCGCTTGGGTCTCGACCACGACTTCCGCCGGCGGCAGGCCATTCTCCTTGGCGTCGAGCAGGTTGTCCTTCTCGCGGTCGTCGAGCAACTGAAACGAGGTCAACCGCACCTCGACCTTGCGCTTGTGGAAAAGTGCGGCGGTGGCCAGCAGACCCGCAGCTTCGGTGCCCGGGCAGGTCATGTGGTCGACGTTGACCAACGTCAGACCGGGCGGCACCGGCTCGCCCGCCAGCGACTGGGCCGCCACCTTCGGATCCTGTTTCCAGAAATGCATGTCCTCGGTGTACATGATGCCGTCGTTGGGCTCATTGCCGCCGCCTAGCAGGTCGAGCAGCGCGATGTTCAGCGCCTCTGCAATCTGCGGCTTGGTCGCGCCGACGTGGTGGATCAAAATGCCGGTAAACAACGGGTTGTTGGCTTCGTGCAGCTTGTGGTCCCAGGCGACCGTGGTGTCCCAGACATAGTCGGGGTTCATCAAGATGAAATCGCTCAGCTCCAGGCCAATCTGCGTGCTCGCCTGCTGCACCGTCGGGTTGTTGAAGAGCCGCGACAACTTGGCGCCCGCCACCACGCCTGTCGACGTAGACCAGCGCACGATCTGGTTGGTGGATGCCAGCTTTTCCTCATCGTTTTCAATGAGGTGACGGCTGATCAGGCAGCCCATCGAGTGGCAGGCGAACTGCACGTGGGTCGCGCCGCTCAGTTGCATGCGCCATTTCGCAAACTTGGCCACGATGCGCGCATACCGCTGCAGGCCGGTCGGCCCGCCCGAAAATGGGAACTTCTCCACCTCGGCAACATCCTGCTTGGACATCCAGGCGGGCGGCACGGTGCCGTAGTACTCGACCGCGATGAGTTGATTGGGGTCTTTTTCGGTCGCCGCGGTATTGCCGCAAGGCCGGTTGACGCCAAACGACTGCATGGTCTGCAGCACGTCGCCGCAGCCCTTGACGTCGCCGTAGGTCAGCTTGGCCAGCTTGTCTTTGCCTTGATTGGAGAAACCGTGCACCCACACGGTCAGCGTCTTGTCGCCACCATACTGCTTGGCTCCCGTGAAGACCGGCTTGGGCCCGCAGTCGGCCGGGCAGGTCGGCTCGCACGGGTCGCAGACGCCGTCGCCGCACGCGTCCCAGCGCTTGGGGTCGAGTTGCGGGCCGATGCACATGCCGAAAAGGCAGGCGCCTCCTGGGCAGGTGCTCGGCGCCTTGGGGTCGCACGTGTAGGAGTACTGGGGCGGCGGCGTGCAGCTGGCGTCGGCCTTGGCATCCAGCGGGGCGGCCACATCGGCAGCGTCTGGCGCGGCGGTGTCGAGTACAGTCTCGGGGGCGGTTTCGTCTGCGGTGTCTACGACCGGCGCAGTTTCCTCAACTGCAGCAAGGTCTTGAACGATCCCCCCCTCCGTGTTTGGCGCGTCCAGGTCCGCAAGGTCGGGGGCCGCGGTGGTGTCCGCGGAGGCAGCGTCAGCCGCACCGTCCAAGGCCGCACCGGCGGTTTCGCTGTCTGCGCTTGACGCGGTTGCCGCTGCGTCCGCGCTGGCGGCCTCGTCACTGCAC
>CAXRHS010000543.1:0-5814 GCA_964230235.1 Myxococcota bacterium | reverse complement strand
CGGCGGCAGCGGCCGCGGCCGGGGCTGTGATGGCACGGTCAGCCGGGCCCTGCGTGGGCGTTGACCTGGGCACCGACAGCGCGCGCCTTGTCGTGGTCGCGGGCAAACACGGCGTCGTCGATGCCAGGCAAATCCTGGGTCCGCCGACCGCCCGCGAAGTCGCCGAGGCGTGCGCCGTGCTGAGCGCGCGCTGCCGAACGACGCCATCGGCCATCGGCCTCGCCGCCCGCAGCTTGCCGCCCGCCGAAGCGAGCGCGCTTGGTTGCAGCGTCGCGGCGGCCACTGGACTGCCGTGCGCCGTTGCCGGCGTCGGCACTTGCGCCTTGCTGGCGCTGTTTGCGGGCGGTGACTTGCGGGGCGACCGCGATGTGGCGCTGATCTCGCTTGGTGACGGCCTGCACGCCGGCATCTGGCTGGACGGCAAGCCGCTGCACCGGCATGGCGGCGACCCGGATGTGGCCCACTTTCCGCTCGACCCCGCCGGCGAGCGGTGCCGCTGCGGTGGCCGCGGCTGTGCGCACACCGTGCTTGGACCTGCAGCGTTGGCGCGCACCGCCGCTTTGGCGCAGTTGCCCGCTTCGGCCGGTCAGGCCGGTGGTGACCTCGCCGGCCGTGCCGAAGCTGGTGATCCGATGGCGCGCGCGGTCTTGCAGCGCATGGCCGACGACGCTTTTGGACTCGCGCGCGGTTTGCTGGCCGCCTTTGGTACCCGTACGCTGGCCCTGCACTGGCCGACCGCGGCGGAAAAGGGCGTGGTCGCCGACCTGCTGCGCGCGACCGCTGTGCGCCAACTGCCGCACCTGACTGGCTTGCACGTCGCGACTTTGCGCACAGACAGCGTTGCCGAGGGAGCGGCGCTCTGGGCGATGCGCCGCACCCGCTGATCAGGTATTCTCGACCCTGCTCGGGCCGGCAGCCCCGTGTTTCCCTTGCATTTTCAGGCCCAGATCGCCGCAGCGTGGCCACGTGATCCATGTCCGAATCCGCCCAACCAGCCCACGACGCGACCCACGGCACCGGCCACATCGTACAGTCGTTGGTCGTCAACTTCGCGATTGCAGTCAGTAAACTCGTCGGCGCGGTCGTCAGCGGCTCCGGCGCCATGCTGGCCGAGACCCTGCACAGCTTTGCCGACTGCGGCAACCAGGCGCTGCTGCTGCTGGGCGTCAAGCGCGCCGCCAAGCCGCCCGACGCGAGCCATCCGCTCGGCTACGGTGCCGCCTTGTACTTCTGGTCGTTCATGGTCGCGCTGCTGCTGTTCTTGGGCGGCGGCCTGTTCAGCATCTACGAGGGCGCGCACAAGCTGCAACACCCGGAGCCCATCGCAGACGCGCGGCTGGCGATGGGTATCCTGCTGTTTTCCATCGTGCTGGAGGGTTGGTCGTGCTGGAGCAACATCCGACAGCTCAACGCCCAGCGCGGCGCGACCCCGTTTTGGACCTACCTGCGGCAGACCAAAGACAGCGACCTGATTGTCGTGTTTGGCGAAAACGCTGCTGCGGTGCTCGGCCTGTGCATCGCCGCGGTGTCGCTGCAACTGGCGCTGGCGACGGGCGATCCGCGCTTTGACGCCATCGGCAGTCTCGCCATTGGTCTGGTCTTGGTGGTGGTCGCCGTGTTTCTGGCCGTTGAGGTCAAAAGCCTGTTGATGGGCGAGCGCGCGGGGTTCGAAGTCGAGGCCGCGGTCCAGCGCGCGGCGGTCGGCGACCCGCAGATCCTGCAGGTTCTGCGGGTCATTGCGGTGCAAAAAGGGCCCAACGAAGTGCTGGTGGCGTGCAAGCTGCGCCTGGCCGCGGGGTTGGACACCGCGGGTGTCGTCGCCACCATCAACGCTTTTGAGACCCGGCTGCACGCGCTGTGCCCCGAAGTGCGCTGGTCGTTCGTGGAACCCGACGACAAGGAGTAGGCGATGGTCAAGCCGTTCTCGATTGCGATCCTGGCCTTGTCGGTCGGTGCGTGTGGTGGCGTCCAAAGTGGCAGCCCAGGCGCCGCGCCTGCTGAAACCGCGCCGTCCTCTGGCCCTGGCGTACTGGACGCCGGCTTGGACGCCGCCGGCAGCGGCGCGCTTGTCGTCGTCGCCAGCGCCGACTGGTGCGAGCCGTGCAATGAACTGCACCACCGCTTTCTCGACACCTCAGCCGGCAAGCAGGCCCTGGCCGGCCACGCCTTTCGTGAGGTAGACGTGGACACCAGTGCAGGTGGTGCCGTGGCGGCCGACCTGCGCATTTTGGGTTACCCGTCGACCGTGGTGCTACGGCGGATGGGCGGTCAGCGCGTCGAAGTCGGTCGCATCGAAGGCTTTGACAGCGCCGCCGAGTATTCGACGACGCTCAGGGAACTGCTGGCCCGGACCGCGCCGGTGGCGTGGTGCGCCCAGCCGCTACCCGTCGCCCTGCCGGCGTCCCATGCGCCCGCCGAGACCCTGCCGGTGCTGCGCTGCGCCGCCGAGTCGTTGCGCGGGCCAGACGCTCAGCGCGCGGCTGCCTTGCTGGCTGGGTTCGTTGCCGACCCGGTGCGCTGGTCCGCCGCGGCCGCGTGGGACGAGGCCGCGCGCACGGATCTGCTGGCCACGTTGCGGTTGCTCGGCCGCTACCAGACCCGCGTCATGCGCGACCATGCGGCGTGCGCGAGCACCTTTGGGGCTATCGCTACTTTTGCCGGAACCCCAGAAAAAAGCCGCGGTGGTATGCACTACTGGCGCGCGCGGTGTCTGCTGCGCGGCGGCAAGCCCGAGGTGGCCCAGGCCGAACTGCGGCAATACCTGGCCGGCCGGGCCGGCGACGCTCAAGCGGCGGAGTTGGTCGCCGACTTTGTCGTCCACGAGGCGCTGGCCCAGGCGTGGGGGCCGCGGTGGGCGCTGGAGCTTTTGATGGCGCTGGCTCAGCAAAAGCCCGATGATCACTGGGCGCACTACCTGCTGGGCGTGGTCCACGCGCGGGCCGGCCGAATGGACGAGGCGCGGGCAGCGATCGCAAAGGCACTGGCGGTCAAGCCGGAGTCAGCCATCTATTTGCGGCACCGCGATCAGTGGGCGGCGGCCGGCAAGTAGCCCTTCGCCAATCGCCGACTAGCGATCGCTTCGATCAGCGCTTTGACCCGCCGGGCTTGTCCACTTTGTCCGGCTGACCCGACTGCTGCGCAAACCGCTGGCACTCATCGCCCGCCGCCGCGCCAGCTCGGCCGGTCGACAGCACCAACTCGCAGTCCGCCAGACACTTGATCAGGTCGCGCGTCCGGCCGTGGCACGACTTCTGGCGGTCGAATTCGGCCAGATCGGCGATGGCCTGCAACTGTTTTTGCGCGTCCAGACCATAAACGGAACTGGCCGGCACCTGCTTGTAGAGCCGCACCGCACCGCGCTTGTCTTGGCGCTCAAACGCTTTGAAGGCCTCTGCGACTTTGCCGCCCGCGTCTTCTTCGAGCGCGATCTTGTTGAGCGCAACTTGCGGTTCGCTTGCCAGCACGTCGAGGCGCTGCGCCCGCTCGAAGTGTCCGCGCGCCGCCGCCCACTGCTTTTGGCCCATCTGCTCGCGCCCTTGGGCCATCAGTTCGTCGAACTGAACCTTCTGGACCGCTTTGGGGTCGGGCGTCGGCGGTTCCGGCGCTTCTGTGGGCTTGGCCTTCTTGGCAGGCTTGTCGTCGTCGTCGGCCTTGGCCTCGCGGGCGGCGCGGACGCTTTCCGCTTCGGGTTTCTTGCCGTCGAGCTTGGGCGCGACAAACCGGTCGTAGGCAAAGCCGGCCAGCACCACCAGCGCAACAAACGCCACCACAATGACCGCAATGGCGGCGATTTGCGGCAAAAGCGTCCGCTGCTCCACCGGATAGCTCTGCTCGGGCGGATGCTCCATCGGCGCAAACGCCTGGTGGGCGCGCTGCGCGTAAGCGCCCTGCACGTTGCCTTGGGTGCGCCGCTGCGGCTGCGGGGCGGCATCGCTCAGGTCCACCTCGGGCATGCCCTCGATTTGGAACGAGAAAGCCACCGTGCCGAAGCGAATGCGGTCGCCGTGCTGTAGTTCTTGCGAGGTCACCCGCCGGTCGTTGACATAGGTGCCGTTGCTGCTGCGCAGGTCTTCGACGAATACCCGGCCGTTGTCGTCCTGGGTGAGCTTGCTGTGGATGCGCGACACCGACACGTCTTGCAGCACCACCGCGCAGTCCTTGCCGCGGCCGACCATCACCGGCGATTGGGTCAGCTCGGTCAACTCGCCAATCGACCCCGGCATCGGCACCAGCCGGGCGTACACCGGCGAGGTCATCGGCCGTGCAAAAGCCGCGCCTTCAATGTGCAAAAAGAAGTCGCCAATCCGGACCTGCGCCGATCGTGGCAGTTCGGTGGAGGCATGGATGCGGCGGCCGTTGACCCACACGCCGTTGGCGGCGTTCAGGTCTTGGATGAAGCAGCGGCCGTCTTCGGTGAAAATCCGCGCGTGGCGCCGCGAGACGTTGTCTGCCGGCAGCTGGATGTCGGCTTGCTGGCTGCGGCCGACGATGAACTCGCCGTCTTCAAACGTATACTCGCCGACCAGGGCGCCGTTCTTGTCCTCGATGATGAGGGTGAACACGGTGGCCGTCCGCCCCTGGGCCTACGCGCCGTACGCGCCGGGATGCGCAAGCTCGACCAGCTGCTCGCCCGCGGCGCCGTGGCGCAAGACTTCGCACACGCTGGACAAGACGTACCCCTGATCGCTCGGAACGAACACCGCAATGGTGTCCAGGCCGCGCAGAACCCGCGCTTGAGCGGTCGCCTCGTGCAGGCCCGGGTGCCGCAGCATCAGCGCGTGGGTCGCGCGCTCGATGAGGTCACCGGCGTCGCGGGCGACAAACACGCCAATCCACGGCGGCAGTGCATCGTTGGCCACGCTGAACAACTCTTCCAAAGCCACGGACGCCGTGTCGCCGAGCAGCAGACACTCGGGCCGCAGGCGCTGCACGACCCGCAAGGGCGTGTGGCTGCCTTCCGCGAATGCCGCCGCGTCGATGCGCACCACCTGATCGTGGCTCAGCCGCAGCCGCTGGCCGTCTTCGAGCACCACGATGCGCGTCGCCGGATCGACTTGCTGGCCGAGCGCGTTGAGCACCGTGCGCTTGCCCACACCGACCGGGCCGACAATCGCCACGCTGCGCCGCATCCCAACCAATTGGCCGAGCACCTGTGCGGCGGTCTCGCTGACCATGCCGCGCATGACCAGGTCGGCCAGGCTCGGCGCGTCGACCCGCGGCTTGCGCAGCACCACGGCCGGACCCGCCGGGCACATCGGCGGCCACACCACGTACACACTGGTGCCGTCCACCAGCGTGCCTTCCATGTGCGAACCGGAGCGACCGCTGTGGCCGGTGGCGCGCACCAGGCGATCGACCGCCAGCGCCAGCGCTTGCTGGCACGAGAAGCGCCGTTCGACTGGCGTGCGCGCGCCCTTGTGGACGGTCAGGATCTGGGCCGGGCTGTTGATCTCGATCGCCTCGATCGCCGGGTCGTCGAGCAGCACTTCCAGCGGGCCAAGGCCGGTCAGTTCGTAAATGAGATCGCGGCGCAAGCCGGCGTCGTCCACATCCGGCGGCAGCGCACCGTTGGCGTGGGCCGCGTCGACAAATGCGTTGACGCGGTCCTCCATTTCGGTCCAGTCGGCTTCGGACATCTGCGAGGCGTCGTTCGGCAGACTTGAGCGCAGTTCGGTCAGTGCCGCCCGGAAAAGCGCGCCTAGCGCATCGTAGTACGCGTCGGCCGGACCCTCGGAGCGCAGCGCGGTGCTGACCGGACCCGACGGCCGGCTGCCGCCCGCACCTGGCACGCGCGGCGCACCTACTGGCGCGGCG
>CAXRHS010000542.1:0-2931 GCA_964230235.1 Myxococcota bacterium | reverse complement strand
GGCGCGGTGCCCAACGACGACTTCTGGACCTACATCAACGCCGGTTTGGGCTACAACTACTACTTCTCCGAGGACCTTGCGCTCAACGTCCACGGCATCTATACCTACAATCAGGCGACTTCGCTGCGCACCAAGTTGGAGGGCCAGCGGCCCGAAGGCTTTGAGTTGACGGTGCGCTTGCCGCAGACCTTGACCGCCTACGCTTCAGCCGGCGTGGACTGGAACCTGTTGCACGGCAAGATCGGCTTCTTTGGCACCATGCTCGGCGAATTTGACGTGGCGCTGTGCTTTGGTATCGGCGCGGTCATGAGCAAGGTGACCACCCAAGAAAACCCGCAAGGCGCCCAGCGCATCGACGCGGCCGGCAACGCGGGCGCCTCTGCGCAGTTCTACCTGTCGGAGCACTTTGCGCTGCGGGCCGATTACCACCAGCTTTTCTATCCCAAGTTCAACGACAAGACCAAGATCGCCGACAACGGCGTGGCCCATCCGCTGTCGGTCGTCATCGGCCTGACCTATTTCACCAGCCCGCCGCTGTAGCTGCATTTGACCGCGGGCCAGACCGCGCGCGCTCGTCGTGCGTCTGCTGCCCTTGGTCCCGCGCCCTCTGGAGGCCCCATGACCGTGACCTCGATTGCCCTGCGCCGCCTAGCTGCGGCCGCCCTCGCGCTGGCGGTGGTTGCCGCCCCCGGGCCTGCCTGGGCGATTACCCTCGATCAGGTGTTCGTGCTGTTGGAATCGGAAGTGCCGGACGAGACCATCATCAAGAAGATCCAGAAGGACGCCAGCAAGTTCAACCTGGGACCCAAAGAAATCATGGAGCTCAAGCGCCGTGGCGCTTCCGCCAAGCTCATCCAGTTCATGATTTCCACCGCTTCCGGGGCGGCCGCCAAACCGGCCGACGGCGGCGCCAAGCCGGCCGACAAGAAGCCAGAGCGCGAACTGAGCGAGGCCGAAAAGGCCGCCGAAGAAGCCCGCCTCAAAGAAGAATCACTGCGCATCCTGGAAGAGCAGAAGAAGCGCGAAGAAGCGGGTCGGCGGATGTTCGCGGGCAAGGTGCTGGCGGCGGGCCAGAACTACGCCAACAACGGCGAATTCGTCAAAGCCATCCAGACCTTTACCAAGTTCGTCGAAGAGGGCGTGGACGGCGTCGCCTTTGCCCCCGACTCGGCCGAGGCGTACAGCGCCAAGTACGGCATCGCCAACGCTCTGGCGCGCGCCGGGCTCATCCAGTCGGCGGCCGACACCTTGCTCGACGTGGTGCGCGCCGGCAGCGACAAGCTGTTCTTTACCCAGGCCTTCATGCAGTTGCGCGATCTGCGCCGCCTCATCATCTACCGGCCGCCAGAGCTGGAAGAACTGACCAAGCTGACCGTCACCGCGTTCGACCAGGCCTTTCAGGACAGCTACTACTACCTGGTCGGCGAGGCCTTGAACGACTTTGGCGTCAAGGATCAGTCGCGGCCCTACCTGGAGAAGGTGACCGGCAAGTCCAAGGAGTATCCGCGCGCGCAATACCTGATTGGGCTGATGTCGATTCCGGACAACCCCGAAGAAAAGCTCGGCGGTGCGCAGGTCAAAGAAGCGTCGGAAGCCTTCCAAAAGGCGGTTCTGGCCGCCGAAGTACAGACCGAGGGCCGGCCGGTGGTGGACCTGGCGTACCTCGCGCTGGCGCGGCTGGCCTACGACATCCAGCAGTTTGACGCGGCGATCTACTACTACAAGAAGATCAGCAAGAACTCGCCCAAGCTCGCCACCGCGTTCTACGAGTCGGGCTGGACCTACTTCCTCAAAGGCGACGTCTCGCGCGCGCTCGGCACCTTCCACGCGCTGCACAGCCCGTATTTCGCGCACCAGTTCTACCCAGAGCTGTGGGTGTTGGAAGCGACGGCCTACGTCAACCTCTGCCACGCCGACAAGGCCGAAGCGGCGATGAAGATGTTTGAAGAGAAGGTGTTCGTGCTCGGCCCGCCGCTGCGCGACTTCCTCAAGCGCTCGCGCAAGCCAGAGGAATTCTACAACAATTTCCTGGCCGCTGTGAGCAACCCCAAGGGTGGAACCGGGCTGCCGCGCGCGCTGCAGTCACCGGTGCTCGGCAACGTCGAGTTCTACAACCTGCACCAGACCGTCAAGCAGATCGACAAAGAAGACAAGGTCATCCGTGCCAACCTCGCCGCGCTCGGGCCGGTCGGCCAGGAGTTGCTGCAAAAACTTGGCCAGCGGCGCACCGAGCGCGTGTCCGAAGCCGGGGTGGTCATCCAACAGACCCTGCGCCAGTCGCAAAAAGAGCTCGACCTGTACTTCGACAAGCTGCAGCAACTGCGCCTGGACTTGGACGAAATCCGCACCCAGGAGATCGAAGACGAGCAGGCCGGGCGCGGCAAAGAGCTGGCCGACTCGGTCCAAAAAGAAGGCACCATCGCCATCGCCGGTTCCGACTCGATGTCGTGGCCGTTCGAGGGCGAATTCTGGAAAGACGAGATCGGCGCCTACCGGTCGTTCCTGCGCACCAAGTGCAAGCAAGAGAACAAGTTGGGGCAGTACCGCCCGAAGTTTTTGCAGGTCGCGGGAACCCGCTAGCCACAACCGCCGCAAGGCAGGTCCACCATGAACAAATGCAACCCAATCCTGCGCTTTGGCGCGGCTGCCGTCCTGGCCTTGTCGGCCATCGACGCGCATGCCCAAGCCGACGAGGGCATCGAAGCCGGCGCGGCCACCAAGAAAGTGGACAAGAAAGAGTCGCTGATTGAAGAGGAAAAGAAGAAAGCGCCGCCCAAGCCCAAGCGCGACGAAGACAAGCTGCAAACGGGCGGCTTCGAGGTCGAAAAGTTCGATCAGCTCGGCTTTTCCGACAAAGTCCGCGCCCAGGAAATGGAGAAATCCAAGATCCGCGTTCGGACCATCAAGACCATCGAGTCGCTGCTGGAGCGC
>CAXRHS010000541.1:0-10395 GCA_964230235.1 Myxococcota bacterium | reverse complement strand
TCCTGGAATGGGGGCGACCGGCGGGATGGTGCTCAGACACACCTCGCAGGTACTGCCGGCGGCTGAAGCCGCGGCCTAGGTGTGCAAAGCCTTGCCTGCGCAACGCTAAGTAATCAAATACAAAAGCCCAGCCCGGCGCAGGCCGGGCTTGGTATCCTGAGCCCGCGGCTTCAGCCGCCGGGAGCAACACGAACGCCGTGTAGTTACACGAGTTGCGCCCAGCACGCGGTGGACCCCAATTGGCGATCCGCACCCCATTGGCCCTCCATTGGCCTAGGCCTGCGCGAATTGCACCAACGCCGCGTTGACCGGTTCGGGCAACTCCTGCTGCAGCCAGTGGCCCGCCTCGGCAAACAGCCGCAGCGAGAACGGCCCGCTGCACCACGGCTGCGCCTCCTGGGCCAGAAACGAACCCAGCGCCGGGTCGCGCTCGCCCCACAACACCAGCACCGGGCAGGCAATCGGCGCCGCCAGCTTGTCGGCATACGCAAGGGCTTTGGTCATCGCGCGATAGTAAGCGAGCGCACACGGCAGGACCCCCGGCCTCGCAATGGCCGCGCCGTACACCTCGAATTCCTGCCGGCCAAACGCCTTGCGCAGCCCGGCTGCAGACAGGAACGTGCGCGCCATCATCCCGACCGGATCGCGCAGAATGGCCCGCTCGGCCAACCCAGGCACCTGAAACATGACGATGTACCAGGACTTGAACAGCTGGCTCGGATGCCGCCACAGCGAGCGCCGAAACGCCATCGGGTGGGGCGCATTGAGGATCGCCAACTTGCGCACGGCGGCGGGAAACAGCGCCGGAACCGCCCAGGCGACCGCGCCGCCCCAGTCGTGGGCAATGAGCACCGCGGGTTCGCCCGAACGGCCGCGCGCCGTCTGGATCGCTTCAATCAGCAAGCGGACGTCGTCGGCCAGCGTCGCGATGTCGTAGTGGCCGCCGGGCGATCCGGGCGGCGGTTTGTCGCTGTCGCCGTAGCCGCGCAGGTCGGGCGCGACCGCGAACTGGCCAGCGTGGCCGAGGGCCCGCAGCGTGTGGCGCCACGACCACCAGAACTCGGGAAACCCGTGCAGCAGCACGACCAGCGGCCCTTCGGCCGGACCCGAGCGCGCCACGTGCAGGCCGAGATCGGGCCGAATCTGCACGCGCCCAAAGTCGATGCCCTCGCATTGGGGCAGCGCGGCGGTCACTTGCAGCCCGGCAGCGGCACCTGGGTGCAAGTCCCGGAAAAGGTGTTGCAGAAGTCCTGCGTGCACTTGTTCTTGTCGTCGCAATCGGCCGCCGTCTTGCACTTGGGCGTCGCCACGCAGCCAGGAATCGGCACCTGCGCACATTGGCCTTTTTGCAGATCGCAGTAGTCCGCGGTGCAGACGTTGCCGTCGTCGCAGTCGGTCTGCAGCTTGCACTGAGGATTGGGCACGCAGTTGGCAACCTTGGTGTAGATGCAGTTGCCAGTGAACGGGTTGCAGGTATCAAACGTGCACTGGTTCTTGTCGTCGCAGTCGGTATTGACTTTGCAACCGGTGCCACAGTTCGCGACCTTGTTGTGCACACAACCCGTTGCCGGCACGCAGGAATCGACGGTGCACGGGTCCTTGTCGTCGCACGAAATCAGGGTGCCGACGCAAGCCGGCGCGCAGATGTCGTTGGTGGTACAGGCGTTGTTGTCGTTGCATGCCTTGCCAGGCGTGGCGGTCACGCTGCACTTGCCGGCCACGCAGGCGGGGGCGGCGCACTGCACGCCGGTCGCCTTGCAGTCGGTTGCCACTTTGCAGGTGCCGGCGCAGCCGGGAATGGACACGAAGGCGCATTTGCCGGACAGCGGCACGCACGCGTCCATGGTGCAGGCGTCGTTGTCGTTGCAGGTGGCTTGCGAACCCGGCGCACACAGGCCGGCCTTGCACGCATCTCCAGAGGTGCACAGGTTGCCGTCGTCGCACTTGGTGCCGTCGGCCGCGGGGCCGGTGGCGCACTTGCCGGTCTTGGCGTCGCAACTGTCTGCGGTGCAAGGATTCTTGTCGTCGCAGACCGCGAGCGTACCGGCCGTGCACACGCCGCCCTTGCAGACATCGCCTGCGCTGCACAGGTTGCCGTCGTCGCAGACCGCAGTGCCAGCGCCCGCGAACACGCACTTGCCGCCGGCACAGGTGTCGACGGTGCAGGTGTTGCCATCGTTGCAGTCGGTCGCGACTTTGCAGGCCGCGCCGCAACCCTGGATTGCGGTGTTGCTGCACTTGCCGGTCGCCGCGTCGCACTTGTCGAGCGTGCAAGCGTTGTTGTCGTTGCAGTTCTTGGCGACGCCGGTGCACTGGCTGCCCTTGCAGGCGTCTGCGGTGGTGCAGGCGTTGTTGTCGTTGCACGCCGTGCCGCTTTGGCCGTTGTTGGTGGTGCACTTGCCGTTGTCTTTGTTGCAGGCGTCGACGGTGCAGGGGTTGCCGTCGTCGCACAAGACCGGCTTGCCGGCGCACAGGCCACTACTGCACTGGTCGGTTCCGGTACACGGATTGCCGTCGTTGCACGGCGTACCGGTCAAGGCCTGGTTGGCACACTGGCCGGCGACGCACGCCGCCGAGAAGCAGACATCCTTGCCGCCGCAGTCGGCGTCGCTGGCGCAGTTCTTGCCGCATTTGGGGATCGGGTTGAAGCCGCACTTGCCGGTCGCCGGTACGCAGACGTCGACGGTGCACGCATCGTTGTCGGCGCAGGTGACCGCGGTGCCCGAACACGCCGCCGCTTTGCAGGTGTCGTTGAGCGTGCATCCGTTGCCATCGCTGCAGGCGGCGCCGTCTTTGGCCGGTGTCGATGCGCACTTGCCGGTCTTGGGGTCGCAGGCGTCGGCGGTGCACGAGTTCTTGTCGTCGCACGGGATGAGCTTGCCGGCCGCACACTTGCCGGCGCTGCACGACTCGCCCGATGTGCAGGGATTGCCGTCGTCGCACGGGCCGCCCACGTTGCTGGCCGCGCACTTGCCGGCCTGGCAGGTGTTGGCGGTGCAGGGGTTGGCGTCGTCGCAATCGGCGTCGGCCTTGCACTGGCCGCCGCAACCGGGGATCGGCGCGAAGGCGCAATTGCCGGTCGCCTTGTCGCAACTGTCGCTCGTGCACACGTTGTTGTCGTTGCACAGCACGGTGGTCACGCCCGCGCACAGCCCTTGCTTGCACGCATCGCTGCCGGTGCAGGGGTTGCTGTCGTCGCAGGGCGTGTTGGTGGCGACCGGCGTCGCCGTGCAGTTGCCGTTGGCCTTGTCGCAGGTGTCGACGGTGCACGGGTTCTTGTCGTCACAGACCGCGGCTTTGCCTTTGCAGACGCCGGCTTGGGCCTCGACCACGCAGACATCGCCGATGGTGCACGCGTTGCCATCGCTGCACGGTCCGCCGGCTTGCGGCTTCTGCTGGCACAGGCCTTGCACGCAGCTGTCGGTGGTGCAGGCGTTCTTGTCGTTGCATTCGGCGTCGAGCTTGCACTTGTCGCCGCAATTGGGGATGTCGACAAAGCTGCACTTGCCGCCGGCGCACGCATCGGTGGTGCACGGGTCGCCGTCGCTGCACGGCACCGCGGTCCCCGCGCACTTGCCAGCAACGCACGCGTCCTTGGTCGTGCAGGCGTCGCCATCGCTGCACACCGCGGCATCGGCGACGGCGCTGGCGCTGCACTTGCCCGTCGCCTTGTCGCAGCCGTCGGTCGTGCACGGGTTGCTGTCGTTGCACACGGCGGCCGGCCCGGCAACGCACACGCCGGCCTTGCACTGGTCGGCCAGGGTACACAAGTTGCCGTCGTTGCACGGGGTCGAGTCGGCGACCTTGCCGGTGCCGCACGCGCCAGTCGCCTTGTCGCAGGTGTCGGCCGTGCACGGGTTCTTGTCGTCGCAGATCTTGGCAGTGCCGGCCGCGCACGCCCCTTTGGCACCCGCATCTGCGGCGGTGCAAGCGACGCCGGCGTCGCAAGGCCCGTCTTTAGGCTCGCTCGCGCACTTGCCTGCGGTGCACAGGTCGGCGGTGCACGGGTTCTTGTCGTCGCACTGCGCCGCCTGCTTGCAGTTGCCGCCGCATCCGGCGATGGGTTCGGCTTTGCAGGTGCCGGTTTGCAGTTCGCACGCGTCGGCGGTGCACGCGTCTTTGTCGTCGCACGCTTTGGCCACGCCCGCGCACACGCCGCCGCTGCACACATCCTTGTCGGTGCACGCATTCTTGTCGTCGCAGACGGGTCCGTCTTGCGACTTGGATGCGCACTTGCCGGCAGCCTTGTCGCAGGCGTCGACCGTGCACGGGTTGCCGTCGTCGCAGTTGGCCGGACCGCCGGCACAAGCGCCGGCCGCGCAGGTGTCTTTCTCGGTGCAGGCGTCGCCGTCGTCACAGGGCTTGCCGTCGGCGGGCTGGCTGCCACACTTGCCGCTCGCAGCCTCGCAAGTGTCGGTGGTGCAAGCGATCTTGTCGTCGCAGACCACCGCTGCGCCAAAGCAGCCGCCGCCTTTGCATGAGTCTTTTTCGGTGCACGCGTTGCCGTCGCTGCAAGTGGCGGCGTCATCGGGCTGGGGCGTGCAGAAGCCGGCGGCGCAGCTGTCTTTGGTGCACGGATTCTTGTCGTCGCAATCGGCGGCGGTCTTGCACTTGCCGCCGCAGCCGGCTATGTCGGTCGCGGTGCAGGTGCCGGTCTTGGCGTCGCAGGCGTCTTGGGTGCACGGATCGCCGTCGTTGCACACGGTCGCTTTGCCGGCGCACTTGCCGCCAGCGCAGGTCTCGCCGGTGGTGCAGCCGTTGCCGTCGTTGCAGGTCTCGCCGTCGGCAGTCGGCGTCGCCGAGCAGGCACCGGTCTTGGCGTCGCAGGCGTCGCCCGTGCACGGATCGCCGTCGTCGCACGGCACGATGACGCCCACGCACACGCCGGCCTTGCATGCTTCGCTGCCGGTGCACAGGTTGGCATCGTCGCACGGGCTGCCGTCGGCCTGCGGGTCGCTGGTGCAGGCGCCGGTGGCAGGGGCACAGGTATCGGTGGTGCAGCCATTCTTGTCGTCGCAATCGGCGTCGGCCTTGCAACCCGGCTTGCCGCAATTGGGGTCGGGGGTGAACACGCAAGCACCGCTGTTGGGGTCGCAGGCGTCAGAGGTGCACAGTTCGCCGTCGTCGCACGCTTTGGCCTGTCCACTACACTGGCCGCCCGCGCAGGTCGCGTTCTCCGTGCACGGCTTGGTGTCGGTGCAGGCCGCCCCGTCGGCCGCTGGCACGACCACGCACAAGCCCGAGACGCAGACGCCGACGCTGCACGATCCGGGGGCGAGCGCGCACTCGCCGTCGCCGGTGCAGGGATTGGCACCGTCGCCAGCTTCTGCGTCGGGTTCGCCGTCCGGGCTGTCGGCGGCCTGGACGTCGGGTTCCGCTTGATCGACGGCATCGGTCAGGTCAGACACTGCGCTGTCGACAGGGGTCGTCGCGTTGTCTGCTTTGGCGTCGCCGGCCGCCGTGCCGTCCGCCTTGCCGGCGTCAACGGCTCCAGCAGTGACGTCGCTGGCCGCCGAGGTGCTGGCGCCGGTGCCAGCCGCGGACACCGCTGCGTCGTCGCCGCAAGCCGCAAGCCAAATCGACAAGAGCAGAGCGAGCGCAAGGAATCCTGGTTTTCTGACACGCTGCATGGGTCGCCTCCGGATCGCCATGCTACCATGCGCGCAGCGTGCGCGCAGGTGCAAGCGCTTCGCTCAAGCGTGCGTTCCGAGGACTGCCGCTGTCGGCCGCACCTGTGCAGCAGGCTGCGGCAATTGCGTCGCGATTGTCACTTTGCGCGCGTTTGGTGCCGTCGCGATCGCTCTGCCGCGGGCAACGGCGGCCTTCCCTCCGCGCCCAAAACGATTTAGCATGTCGCGCCGCGCCGGCCCGCGGGGCGGAGGCAAGCCATGGATCCGATTATGGCAGCAGTGGCCGTCGCGCTGGCGATCGCAGTCGCGATCGGCGTGGTGGCAATGCGCAAGAAGGCGTCAGCTGAGCCAGCGCGCGACCCCGCGCCTGCGCCGGCACCAGCCCCTGCCGCGGCGCCAGTCGTGTCCAGGCCGCCATCCGGTCCGGCCCCTGTACCAGCAGCGCCAACTGCCCGGCCCGCGGTGGTGCCTATCGTCCCAGCGGTGACGCCGGCGACCGTACTCGACAAGGTCAGCTGCACGTTCAATTCAGCGGTCCATGGCGCCATGCCACCGTTTGGCAAGCTGTCGTGCGCAGACGGCGTGGTGCTTTTTGAGGCCAGTTCACGGGTCGTGACCAAAGCGGGCGGCCTAGGCGAAGACGGCTCGTCGACGCTGCAATCGCTTGGGGCCATCGAGATGGGGCGGTTCCGGTTCGAAATCGCCGCCAACACCGTGCAGCGCGTCGATTTTTCGCCAAATCGTGCCACCGTCCACGCCGACTCGGGCGTGTACCAGTTTGAGGGTCTGGCCAACTGCGGACCGCAGCTCAGACCCTGGTTTGGTGCTCAGGGCCTGTCGGACTGATCCTCGTCACCCTCCGGCCCCATCGCGCTAGTGGGCGCTGGTCGGCGATGGTTCGCAGGCAAGAAGCGGGCGCACCGAAAACAACGGCTTTGGTCCGCGCTTTGCCGGGCCGATCGCGTTGACGGTGGCGACGTTGGCCGTCTGCGGTGACCGCTCCGCCAGCGGGCCGGCGCACGCGAAAGTGGTGCTGGCGAGCGCGATCCACACAAATTTTCTCAAATTGCTCCGCTCGACGCTTGCCATCCGGTCACCGGCCCCGCGGCGACCGCGGCGCCTGTTCGACGCCTGACTACAAGAAGCGGTCCATGCCGCGCACGCCGTCGCTCATTTGATCGTCCGCAGCCTGGTACTCCGGATCGAGCAGTGCGTTGATGTGCGCCATGACGACGTCGGTCGCGGCGCGAAACTGGCTGCCGTGTTGCTCACTGGCCGCGCGCGACAGCGGTGCATAGGGGGCGGTCACGCGGTGCGGCCCCAATTCCGGACCGTTGGGTTCGAGCGGCTTGCCGAAGCGGTACACGATGCGGCCGCCCTTGGAGAACGGCGATCCGCCGGGGTAGGCCTTGTCGCTGCCGTTGCAGCCGACCGGCACGATCGCGGCGCCAAGGTGGTGCGCAACCTGCACCATCCCGGTGTGGCCGCGCGCCAATCGGATGCTGCGGGTGCCCTGCGGAAACACCAGGACATTGATGCCCAACTCGCAGATGGCCTGACGGTTGAGCCGAATCACATGATCCAGCAGCGGGGCGAACCGCGCTTCAAACCAACGCACGAAGCCCGCGGCGCTGTTGCCGCATTGGCCAATCCAGTTCTGGACGGCGTCAGACTGCGCGCCGACTTCGGCAACCGCCGGATCCAACGCTCCGTCGCACAGGTCGCGCAAGAAACGGTATTCCGCCTCTTGGGGCTTGCGACCGTAGCGCGCACGAAAGTCGGTCACCAACACGTAGCCGCGCGACGGCAGCGGGATGTTGTTGGTCGAGTCCAAGAACAGCGCGGTCGGTCGGTGATCGTAGTACTTGCCTTTGACCCAGGTGGCGGTGAACGAGTAGCCGCGGCGGTACATGGCGTACTGCGCCGGCCAGTAGTTGTAGCGGTCGGTGTGGTTCATCGCCAGGAACACGCTGCGGTCGCGCGGCAGGTGTTCAAGGCCCTCAAGCACAATCTCGGTCTTGCGGGGCAAGAGATAGTCCCACGAAAGCACAAGGTTGGCATATGCAATCTGGCCAAATGGGCGCCGGTGCAGGCGCAAACGGTTGAGTCGGTCGTTGTCGATCATCGCACAGCCTTCCTTGACGGCTGATCGTAGAACGCAGGCGCGCCGGCCGGCAACTGATGCTGCGGCTTGGCCAGCAAATACGCGACGCTCCGCACCGGCGAGCGGCCGGCCCGTTGCCCGATCGCACAAAAGCGCGCACCATCGCTGCCACGTCGAGCGAGGCATCGGTGCAACAGGCGCAGGACCAACAATTCGAGCTGGTGTCGGCCGCCCGAAATCTGCGGCGCGACGGCCACCGCGACGATGCAGTTGCCCTTTTGCAACAGGGCTGGCAACAGGCGGCGGCGATCGGACTGCCGGCCGGCTGGATCGCGCTCGAACTGGCGGACTTGTGCTTGGATGCCGCCGAGTTGGCGCAAGCGGCACAATGGGCGCAGGCCGCGGCGCTGGCGCACGAAGCCACGGGCGACTGGGCTGGCCGCGCGGCGGCGGCGCTGCTAGCTGGCGATCTGGCGTGGGCGACCGCGGACGGTGCCAGCGCCCGCTCGCATTGGGCCCATGCGCGCAGTCTGGCGGACGCATCGGGAGCGGGTCCCCTGGCCGGCCGGGCGCTGCTTGCTCTGGCACTGACCGACTTGGGCGGCGACGCCGCGGTCGTTGAAGCGCAATTGGAAGCGGCGGAGTCGCGCGTCACCTTGGTGCCAGGCGTCGGCGACGACCTCGTGATCGATGCATGGCGCGGCCAGGCCGATGCCGTGCGCGCGTCACTGGCGCTGGTCCGCGCGCGGCACGCCATCGCTGGTCGGCGCTGGCCAGAGGCTCGCCTGTTGCTGTCCGCAGCAGCGCAGGCGGCCGGCGCGGTCGGCGATCTGGCGCTGTATGCCCATTGCCTGCGGGTCGACGCCGTGCTGGCGCGCAAGGCCGGCGACCCCAATGCGGCAGTGGCCGCGCTGCGGTTGGCCGAGCGGGCGGCCGGGCGATCCGGGTCGGCGGTGCTTGGATGGCTGTGCCGTGCGGAACTCGCGCTGGCGTTGCTGGAAGACGAGTCGCTGGCCGAAGCGGCAGCGCTCATTCCTGCCGCGGTACCGGACGAATTGGCGGCCGTGCCGGCCGTCGCCGCGGCGGTGTTGGAAGCTTTTGCTGCGCTGGCGGTCGCTGGCGGGCAAGCGGCGGCGGCCGAACCCGCGCTGTACCGCGCCGTCGAAGAGCGGGTCCGCATTGGCGACAAGGCGGGCGAGGTGCGCGCACTGGCGCTGCTGGCCGATGCGTTGCGCCACAACGGCGCGGCGGCCGAGGCCAATCAAGTCCTGCGCCAGGTCCACGCGCGCGCCGAAGCTTCAGGTCGCGCCGACCTGATGCTGGTCGCCCACCTGGCCCAGGCGCGGTTGGCCGGCGATGCGACAACGCCGGCGCTGGCGGCGCGCTGCGTCGCCCTGGCTGGCCAGGCGGGCAGTGTCACCGATCAGCTTGCCGCGCTGGACGCCGCAGCCGACGCCGAACTGCGGCTGGGCGAGCGCGGTCGGGCGGTCGCGATGGCCCGCCAGGCGGTCGCGCTGGCCGCCGAACAGCCGCTCTTGCGGTTGCGCGCGCGGACCGCGGCGCGGCTGGCATGGGCGCTGGCCGCGAGCGATGCCGACCCGGCCCAGACCCAGGCCGCTCTGCACGACGCCGCGCAGTTGGCGGAAACGGCAGGCGATCTCGAGGCGCGCGCCCGCGCCCACCTGGTTGCCGCCCACCTCTTTGCGGCCCAGGGTCGCCTGGACGAAGCGGCGCTGGTCGCCTCGCGGGCTGCCGAGGCGGCGGCTGCGGCCCGGCGCAGCGATCTGCAGGCCGAGGCGTGGTGTGCGCTGGGCACTGGATTTGCCGGGGCACGGCAGTTTGCGGAGGCCAGCGCGGCGTTTGGGCGCGCCGCTCAGTGTGCGGGCGTTGGCGCGGCCGGCGCTGCGGTGGCGGCGCTGCGCGGCCTGGCGTGGTGCGCGCGCGAAAGCGGCGATCCGGCGAGCGCGCTCGGCAACCTGGCCCAAGCGCGCGAGATCGCGGCGGCGGCGGGACTGACGACTGCCGGATTCGGCGCCGCCGTCGACGAAGCGCAGGTGCTGCTGGCCAGTGGCGAGCTCGACCGGGCGCGCACGCGCCTGAACGAACTGGATCTGCGGGCAGCACCAGCCGCGGTGCGCGGCGAGGCGTTGGCGTTGCTGGCCCAGGTCGCGGCCCGACAGCGCCAGTGGGCGCGCGCCGACGATCTGGCCACGCGCGCCTTGCAGGACCTGCGCGGCTCGGCGCAACCGCGGGCGCTCGGTGCGGCGCTGTATGCCGCCGGGCAGATTGCAGGCGCGGTAGGCGACGGCACACGGGCGGGCACGCTGCTGGGCGAAGCGCTTGGCGTCGCCGTGCGCGCCGGCCTGCCCGAGCAGGCGATGATTCGCGCCACCATTGCGCGGCTGACCAGTCCGGCCGCCGCAGTTCAGGATCCGACATGAACAAGCAGTCCGGCCCAGGGGCCAATGGCAGTGCCCTTGTCGACGATGTCGACACCTTGGACTTCAAGCCCACGACGGGTGTGCAGGCCATCGCCAGCACCCCGTGCCTGACCGTCCTGTGCCACCCGGATGAAACGTTCATTGGCGCCCCAGCGATCCTGGCGCTCGGTCGCGGTTCGGCGCAATTGTCGCGGCTGGAGCCGCTTTTTCACTTGCCGGG
>CAXRHS010000540.1:0-6401 GCA_964230235.1 Myxococcota bacterium | reverse complement strand
GGCGACCGGCGCGCCTTCTTCGTCGACCGCCGCGCCAAGTTCTTCCGGCGTGTAGATGACGCCGTGCAAGGCCTCAGAGCAGGCCATGCGCGCGACCTCCGTGATAGCGCGGGCGCGCAGCATAGCAGCAGGAAAACTACGCCAGACCGACTTGCCGGCGAGGCCAGCGGCCTTGGCGCGGTCGATGGTCCAGCTAACCTTGAAGCCGTCAAAGCTAGGGTCGTCGGCGCGGATAACTTGGGCGTGCGCCTCGCGGTCGTCGCCCCAGACCCGCAGCTTGTGGCCAGCGCGACGGACCAGCGCGGCAATCAGGTCGGCCGAAGCGGTCGGCTTGCCTTCGATGACGTGGATCGACGTTATGGCAGTCATCATGTCGACTTGGATTGACCTCGCGTATTCCATCGCCCACAGCAGGTTGGCCGGCTGCTTGCGGTACTGTTGCGGCAGCATTGAGCTATCCGCCAGCGTGCGGGCTAAGGCAAGCTTATCGCCCACGGTTGCAAGATCTCCCATGGTTCACCTCACGCCCAACGGGGCGGTTGCAGTTTGCCGGTGCAAGTAGCGGCCAACCCCGGCCAATCGTCAAACTCGACGCATGCGGCATAGGTGCGTATGGCCTTGTCCCATAGCGCGCGGCCGCGTGCAACGAAGTCCTCGCCGGCTTGCATAATGACGACGTCGTGCGGTGCCGTTGAGCTGACAAAGACGAACAGCTTGGGCAACTCTTTGCCGGTTAGCACTTGCGCCGCTTCGATGTAAGCCGCCGCGCTGATGTGATAGCCGAACTGCCATGCTGCGCGCTGGAGGCCGTCCTCGTCGTCGGCGCTAGTCGTCTTGAGGTCAATGATGGCTTCCGACGTCACGCAGTCCAATTTGGCCTTCAACGGCACCCCGTCACGTTCCCACAACACCGGCTCTTCAAACTTGCCGCCGGTCATCATGTCGCCAGCACCGGATTGCTCGACGGCATACGCCATCGCATGGACGCGATCCCAATCGGCCGGCGCGACGGCAATCTTGCCAGCGTTGTCGGCAGCCCATTGGTCGGCCGCGGCTTTGCCAGCGTTAGTGCGACGGTCAAAGGCTGGAGCTTGCGCGTATCGATCGGCGAAAACGTGCGGCTCCAGCACCAGCGCGTGAAACATCGTGCCAAACTCCATGGCCGGCGTCGGCTTGGCCGGGTGCTCGCGCTCCCAACGGTAGCGAGCTGGTGACTTGAGCAGGGTCTTGGCTCCGCTGGCCGAGAGGCGCGGCAAGCCGTGGTAGGTGCGGTCGTCCATGATCAACCTCCGAACAGCAGGCAAAAGCCTACGATGACAGCCAAGCCGACGAGGACGGCAAGAGCGTTGGTGATTTCGGCAACGGTCGAGGCGCGACGTGCGGCAGCCTCGGCGCGACAGGTGATGCAGGTGATAGGGTTATGCCGCATGGCTGGCCTCCTTCTTGAGCATGTCCGCGAACATCGCATGGCCGCGCGCCATCAGGCTGGCGCAGACCATCGACCACACGCCGGCCGTCGTGGCCTCAAGCATGTAGGCGATGACGATGTCGCTGTAGACCGAAGTCGGCATGCGACCGTTGCGATTGGCGGTGGCGCACCAATCAAGTACCGCGACCATGCGCTGAACTTTGAGCTGTTGTAGGTCACTCATTGTCTGTCTCCTATGCGGCGTTGCGAGCCGCGGCTTGGTTAGTTTTCAAGGCTGGAATCAAGAACGATGACAGTCCAGTTGTAGACGTTGCCTTCCTCGTCGCCTTCCCAGCCTTCGAATTTCAAGCCATCTGGGGTTGCGGTCTCGCCGTAAGCGTTACCACCAGTGCGTCGCGATTCGTTGGCCCATGCGCGAAGATTCTTGATATTTTCTTCGCTGCCACGGCAGTAGGTCACGCAGTCATCGTTGCTGCCGCTGTAGTCAATTGCGTCTTGAGCTTGCTTGCACCACATGATTGCCTCCATCCGTTGCGCGGCGTTGCGGGCCGCTGTTGATGTCCCCACTATAGGTGGTGGCGGAAAGGGTGTCAAGACTTTTGTTGAAGGGGCAGCAAAAAAAGTTTTGCCCTAGCTCGCTGGCCTTGGCAACGTCCGCGGTCGGCCACCGGGGCCTCGCGACGGTCGCGACGGGTCAAGCTGGCGCAAACGCTTGCGTAGGCTCTTGAGCGCGGCCAACGTCATGCCCAGCCGGCGGGCAGCCTCGGGCAGCGTGGCGCACTGGTCGCAGACGTGGTCGATCCATGCGACGTCGGCGGCAGTTCGGGCTGGTGTCATCTGGTCTCCACATCGCGCCGGTATCGGCGGCAGAAGGTGCAACGCTGGCTGCGGCCGGCCCAACGGTGCGCTGGCAACTGGCACTCGATGATCTGGTCGCGGTACCAGGCCTGATAGTGAGCCATGCACAGGTTGCGAGCCAGGCGCTTGCGGCCGCACTCCGTGCAGGCATCTGTTGGCGGCAGGATGGTGGGGCGGCCTCTCATGCTATCCCCATTGCTCGGCCATCGCTGTGGCGATGCCGCTGTAGGTCTTGCTGCGAACCTGCCAGCGGTCGGCTGATGGGCCTAGCTTGTTCTGTCCTGAGTCGGTCTGGTTAGCCCACCGTGGGCGACCAGCTACCATGCGCGGCTGCACGTAGTCGGCATGGTTCAGCACCAGCGGCGGCAGCCCCTTTAGCCACAGGCACGTGCGCTTCGACGCATCGTGGCCAAACTGATACGGCTGCACCGTCTGGTCTGGCTTGCGAATGCGGGTGCTGATAACGCTGACCGGGTTCTCAATGCAGATACGTGGCACGGGCGCATCCATGAGTACGCGCACCAGGTCTAGCGCATCCTCGGTCAACTGCGGGTCGCGCAATCCGCGCCGGGTCCAGTGCATGCCTGACACAGATAGATAGGTGCAGGGTGGGTGCGCCACCAGCAAGTCCCAGCCAAGGTGCAGGAACTCGCGCACGTCTCCGCACAGGTGCTGCCCCTCAGCAGGCAACAGATCGCATGACCAAGCGTCATGGCCACGTCCAGCAAACGCATCGCGAACTATACCGCTGGACTCGCAAGCGACTAAAATCCTCATGCCATTGACGGTAGCGGAAAGCGGGGCGCGGTGTCAATAATTGACGTCGTCCGATTCCTCGTGGTCGGGCGCTAGGAGCTCATGCGGACCCGGCAGGCTGGCTCCTGGCACTTGGTCGCGGGCGGCGAGCTCGCGCAACCAGTTGAGGTCGGCGAAGCGAATCACGGGCGGCGGCAGCGGTTGGTGGCAGTGTGGGCAGGTGGTCATCCGGCTTCCCTCTCGGCCCTGTCGGCCTTGGTGATTTGAGCGTGACAGGCGACGCACACCGCGTGCAGCAAGAACAACGGCGTGGCGCCTAAGCGGTTGTGGTAGGCGTAGGCGCGCCGGCCATCGTGGTGGACCTGCACGGCGGTACGGGTGCAGCCGGGGAGAGCGGCCTGACAGCGGCCACCGTCACGGCGCAGAACGAGCTGGCGCGCGGCGTGCCAGGCGTCGCCCTGTAGGTAGTCGCTGTACGCTTGCCACCAGTCGGCGTCCTCGGCGGGCTTGGCCGCTTGGCGCATGGCGTGGCGCTTCCGGGCCTCGGCCTGTGCTGCCTTGCCAGCAGCGTCGCGCCAACCTTGCCACCGTGCGGCGGCAGCCATGTCGGCCGGTGGGGCGTCGGGATGGTCGGCCAGCTTGTGCGGCGTCGAGTCGAGGCAGCCGCAATCAAGGCATTGCTCGCGGATGCCACGCGCGCCGGCGGCAGTCGTGATCGTGACGTACCGGCTTTGGCGATGCTCGCAGCGGATCAGCCCGTGACGCCACAGCTTTTTTTGCGACTTGTCGAACAGCATGGCCTACCTCAGAACGGTGGGTCGTCGTTGCGGTCCTGCTTGGGGCCGAGGGCCTGCACGGTGTCGACGACCAGGACGACGTCGCGCCGTTCGACGCCTTGCTTGTCGGTCCACACGTTGGGCTCAAGACGACCGGCCAGCAGCACGGCATCGCCCTTCTTCAGCTTGGCGGCGAACTCGGCGCTCTTGCCGAACACGGTCGCCGCCAGCCACAGCGTCTGTTGCTTGTCGCCGTAGCCCACGCTCGACGCAACGCGCAGGCGCGTTACGGCCGTGCCGCTGGCGGCGGTCTTGGTATCGGCGTCGGCACCGAGCCGGCCGGCGATGGTCAGGTGATTATAGTTTGCGCTCATAGGTCATGGCTCCAATGCGGCCTTGCCGCTGGTATGCTGTTGCCGATCAGACGGACGCCGCGCCAACTGCGGGTGGCGTTGCTCTTCAACTCGCGGATGCCCTCCTTGGCAAGCCGGTCGGCGACGGTCTTGGTCGACAGCAACGGTAGACCGTTCTCGGTCGACCACAGCTCAAAAGCGCGCCGGAACTCGGCCTTAGTCGTCGAGTAGGCCGCGGTCACGTCGACAAGGCAGCAGTCCTCAAGGAACTGGCCGACGATGTCCTCGGCCTCGCGATACTCGAGAGATGCCGCCTCGACCGCGCGACACAGGCCAAGCTTGTCGCTGTGCCAAAGCTGGGCACCCTCGATGGCCCATGTCAGGATTCCGTTGGCCTCGGCCAGTAGCTTGGCCGGAAGCTCGCGGTCGATCTGGTGGTCCTCGATCTGAGCTTCAAACGGCACCAGCCGCATCCGACGCCACATGCCGCGGTCGGTGCCACGGATGCGCGGCTTGCTGTTGCCACTGAGCCACAGCGTCCATGTCGGCTCGTGCTCTTCGTTGTCCTGGTGGAGTCGCCGCGCCTTCACTGGATCGCCGCCTGTCAGCTCTTTGACCTTGCCTTCGTCGAGCGTGGCGCTAGGACTTACCTCAGACCCGACGGCAAAGCGCGCGCCGAACAGGTCGGCGATCTCGGTTGTGTGCGGTTTCTGGCGTTGCAACTCAAAAAACGATCCGGGCAGGATGCAGGCATAGTCGCCAAGGATGCGGCGCAGGGCGTTGAGAATGCTGCCCTTGCCGTTACCGCCGCCGCCAAAGGCAAAGCAGAAGATTTGCTCTTGCTGGTGACCGGAGAGGCTGGCACCCACGGCGCGCTGGAGCCACGACACCAGCTCAGCGTCATCGCGCATCGCCCAGGTCACCAAAGCTTGCCACGTCGGCGCGGTCGAGCCGGGCACATACGCCGCGCGGGTACTGCGGCTGCAAGAGTCCTCGGGCCGGTGCGGGTGCAGGACGCCGGTCCGAAGGTCGACGAGGCCGGATTCGGTGTTTAACACGTTGGCGTCAGCGTCGAGCTGATGATGGGTGATCGCTATGCGCCGGTCGGCTTGGGCGAGCGTGACCATGGCGCGTTGACGAGCCAGCGATTCGGACTGATCTGCCCAACGGTTGATGGCTGTGGCTTGGGCTACTGTCGTCGCCTGCTCGACGTCTCGGCGTATGGACCGCGCGACAACGCGAGCCGCAAGGTAACGTTCCTCGGTAACGTCGACCGCCCATGCCTTGCCGGTCCAACGCAGCCATTGGTCACGGCTGGCGACGTAGCGGTAGGTCGCGGAGAACTGGTCGGCAAACCGTTCGGCGTTGCCTAGGTCAGTCAGTGGCCTGATCATCGCGCCACCTCCTGCACCGTGCGGTCATAGCGTGCGCGGGCCGAGCGAGCCATCGCAGCTAGAATGTCGGCTTCGGATGGTCGATAGCCGATGTAGGCAAGCACGTCAGCCAACGTGCGGCCGTCACAGTGAGCGTGGCTACAGTGGAACGTCGCTGGCCGGTCCCAGATGACCGTGGACGTCGACCGGCCGTCGAAGTCGGGGTGGCTGTGCTCGCCGGTCCATGGGCAGATGACGGCGTACTTGCCGCCGCCAAGGTCCCGCGGTGCAAAGCCAGCCGTGGCGAAAATGTCGACGACGTCGAGGTCTGCCCAGTTGACCGCGGCCAGCGACCGTGCGCGAGGCTTGGGCGGCGCGGGACGTGGCAACGGTGGAAGGTCTGCAAGGACTTGGGCCGACGGGTAGGCGTTGTCAAGCGTATCGGCAAGGTAGACGGCAAACGGGCCTTCCTTGCGGTGGAGGAAGCCGGGGACGCGCATAACGCGGTCGACGTTGTGGATCTTGGCGTCGGACTTGTAGTGGGCGATCAGGCGCTTCTGTGCGTCGCGAAAGTCGTGCAGGGGTAGCGTGTCGGCGAGCCGCCAGTAGGCATGGATGCCAGCCGAGGACCGCACGACCATCGAGGGCGCAAGGTGGAAGTCGGAAGGAATGAAGCCATCGGTGTCGATGAACAGCGCGCGAACGGCCGTGATGTTGCGGGCGCGGCGACCCTTGCCATCTGTGGCGTTGACCGTTACGAATACGCCGCAGCCGTCGTCGTTGGCCTTGGCCAGACGGTAGGACGCTTCGGACAGTGTGCCGTGGTAGATGGCAGCTCGGCGCGGATCGCGGCGCA
>CAXRHS010000539.1:0-2275 GCA_964230235.1 Myxococcota bacterium | reverse complement strand
CGCCCTCACACGCCCAAACGGCCAGCGCCAGTGCTGGCACTGCGATCCACCTGCCCATCCTTGCCCCAATCCGCCGCGCAACCGGCGCACGGCCGGCAAGCATCGCGAATTCGCCGGACCCGTCAAGGTGGTTGCGGTACCCGTGCCCCACTTTGGTTGCCAGCCGGCCGGCAAGGCGCTAGCGTCGCCGTGGCGCTCCCGCCACCCAGCGAGCCTCGTCATGCGCAACCTGTTTGTTCTTGTGGCCCTGGCCGCGGCCTGCACCGCTGCGCCGGCTTTCGCCAGCAACTGCGAGTCGATCAGCGACAGCGACGCCCGCAACCACTGCCGCGCCGTCGCCAAAAAGGACATAGGGGCGTGCGCGTCGATCCGCGACAGCGCCCGCCGCCACCTGTGCCGGGCCGAGGCGAGCGGCAACAAAAGCCACTGCGAGTCGATCCGCGACAGCAACAAGCGCAACCAGTGTCGCGGCGTGGCCGGCGGCAAAAAAAGCGCCGGTTCGTGCGAGTCGATCTCGGACAGCGACCAGCGCAACCACTGCCGCGCCGTGGCCCGCAAAGACAAGGGGCCGTGCGAGTCGATCCGCGACAGCGACGCCCGCAACTACTGTCGCGCGGTCGCTGGCGGCAACAAGGGCCCTTGCGAGTCGATCAAAGACAGCAACCTGCGCAACCGCTGCCGGGCCGAGGCCCGCTAGCACGCATTCGGGGCCGTCAAAACGAGCACGCGGCCAACTGCGCCGCGCAATACTGTTCGACGCACGCTGCGCAGTTGGGCGACCCGCGGTTGGCGCACCAGTTGCCGCACTTGCCGTCGCGGCAGTCGATGAAGGCGTCGACCGCCGCCTGGGCCGCTGGCGTGCCCGCCGCCTTGCACGCCTTGGCGCAGGTGATGTCGCCGCCGCATTTGGCCTGACACTGGGCGATCTGCAGGCAGGTCGTGTACAGCGCGCCGGCCCCGCCAAAGCACTTGTCCCAGCTGGCTTTGCAGGCCTGCTGTGCACACTGCAGTTGGGCGTCGCCGGCCAGGCCCGCACACAGGTTGTCGACGCAGGTCAAAAGCCCATAGTAGTCCAGGCCGCCCTGCTGGCTGGCGTTGCTGCCGCAGGTGTTGCTGCAAGTGGCCGAGCCGCCGCAGCCCGACAGGCAGTCGCTCAGTTGCTTGCAGGTGGCGGTGCCGGCGCCGGTGCAGGCCTTCTGCTCGGCAAAGCAGTTGGTGTACACGCACAGCAGCGTCTCGTTGAGCTTGCCGGCGTCGGCCAACGGCTTGCACACCGCCTTGATGCAGCCCTGGTAGCCGGCCAGCAGGCCGAGCGCCGCGTCGCTGCCCTTGGTCTTGCACGCATCGGGGCATGCGGCGTCGCCGGCCGGGCAGTTGCCGATGCAGGCGACGACTTGCGCGCACGACAGGGTGCCGCCGCCTTTGGGTACGCACACGCCTTTTTGGCAGGACTGGCCGCTCGGACAGGTGGGCGCGCACGGAGCGTCGACGCACACGTTGCCTTGGCAGACTTGACCAGGCGGACAGCCAGGGTTGCACGCCGGCGGCGCCTGACACTGACCCAACTGGCAGATCTCGCCCGGCTTGCAGGCGACCGGCAGGTTCCACGACAGGCAGCCAGAGCCGGTCAACTGACAGGTCTTGGTCGCCGGCACGCCGTCGACGCACTGCACGAGGTTGAGCGCCGGGCACGGATCCTTGCACCCGCAAATGCCTTTTTGGCACTGCAGGTCACCGGCGCACGCGGCCTGCGCCACCCACTTGCCGGCCTGGCACAGCTGCGGCGTGTTGCCAAGGCACTGCGCATCGCCCGCAACGCACACCGCACCGTCGGGCAACGCTAGATCCGGAGCCGCGTCGGCGTCGGCGATCTGACTGTCTGGCGCAACCTGCACAGCGCTGTCGACCTCTGTTTCGGGCTTGGCATCGGCCGGCGCGGTGTCGCTCAACCCTTCAGCCTTGGCCGCGTCGCCCGCCCCATCGGTGGTGACCGTCGCATCGCCGCTGGCGTCGGCGTCGCCAAAGGCGATGATCCCGCAGGCGATCGGCATGCACTGGATGGGGTCGACGCAGCCGCTGCTGCCCGGGCATGGATGGCACGCCTGGGTCACCGGATCGCGACAGACGCGGGTGGTGTCGTTCGGATCGGGCGCACAGGCGCTGGCGACCGTCATCGCTGCGACCGCCCACCAAAACGACAACCGACGCGCCATGGCGGCAAGGATACGTGGCCTGTGCCGCATCGGCAATCGCGCTATCATCGCCGTGGCGCGGG
>CAXRHS010000538.1:0-4809 GCA_964230235.1 Myxococcota bacterium | reverse complement strand
GCAGGTGGGCGGCAAGGTCGGGTGCGGGGGCAACAACTTCAACGGCAAGCTCGGCAACGGCGACAGTGCCGGCAAATCGCAATCGCCAGTGGCGGTCAAGGGCCTGACCGACGCGCTTGCGCTTGCCGCCGGCAGCGAAACCTGCTTTGCCGTGCGCAACGGCGCCACCTTGTGGGGATGGGGCAGCGGCGCTGGCGATCCGTTCGCAAACGGCAAGTTCGCCGCTGCGCACGTGCCCGCCCAAGTCCAAGGCGGCGTTCTGGGCGTGCAAAAGGCGTGCGCCGGTTACTACCACGTCTGCGCGCTGGCCCTGACCGGGGGCAAAGTGACTTGTTGGGGCCGCAACCCCGATGGCCAGGTCGGCAACGGCAAAGTGGGCGATGGCAGCGGGTCGGAGCCACCCGCGATCGTCGAAGGACTGCCTGCGGTCGTCGACCTGGCCTGTGGCAACTACCACAGCTGCGCGTGGGACGCGACCGGCAAGGTGTGGTGTTGGGGCAAGAACCTGGCGTCGCAGCTTGGCCAGGGCGGCTACAGCCAGGCCATCCCAACCGCGGTTGCCGTCAAGAATTTGTCCGATGTCCAGCAGTTGTCTGGCGGGCAGAGCCACACCTGTGCCGTGCGCAAAACGGGCATGGTCGTGTGCTGGGGCGACAACGACGCGGGCGAAGCGGGCCAGGCCAACCAGGGCAAGGACGTCGACCTGCCGGCGACGGTCGCGCTGCCGGGCAAAGCCAAGATGGTCGCCTGCGGCAGCGACCACAGCTGCGCGCTGCTCGAGGGCGGTGCTGTCTACTGCTGGGGCAAAGGCAACGATGGGCAACTCGGCAATGGCAAGAAGGCCGACAGCGAGGCGCCTGTGCCTGTCGCCGGCAGTGTTCCATGAGGGGGCGACCGGGTACGTGTGGTCTGGCTGGAGCGCGGTGGCGCTGGCTGCGAGGTGCGTCATTGACTCGAAGCCAAGCGCCCGCTTGACGCAACCGCCCGCCAATTGCTGCAATGCGCGCCGCGCCGCGTGCCCGCGCGCACCTCCAGGAGTCCGTCGATGCGCAACACAGCCTTGATCCTGACGCTACTCACCTGCGCGTGCGGCAACAGCGCCGGCAACACACCCGCCAGCGTGCCCGATGCGGTGGCCGACGGCGGCAACGTCAGCCAGGGCGACGCCCAGCCGGCCAAAGATGCGGTGAGCGACGCCGACGCGACGGAGGATGCCCCCGACACGGCGAGCGCCGCGGATGCGCCGACTGGTGCCGATGTGACCGGGCCAGCGGCAGATGGGTCCATCGCCGACGCGGATGCGGCGGCGCCCGATGCGCCAAGCCAGCCCAAGGCATGTACCGCCACCAGCGAATGCAAGGCCGATGAGTTCTGCGCATTTGCTGCGGGCTGCGCCAATTCTGCATTCTGCAAGGCCAAGCCGAGCACCTGCGCGGCCGCCGACCCGGCCAAGGCGGTCTGCGGCTGCGACAGCAAGACCTATCCCTCCGCGTGCCACGCCGCCCAAGCGGGCATCAGCGTTGCCGCCAACGTGGCATGCCTTGCCGGCTGCGACATCAAGGCGAACAGCGGCTGCCAGGCCGACGAATACTGCAAAGGCAACGGCTGTTCGGGCACCGGCAGCTGCGCCAAGAAGCCGCAAGTGTGCACCATGGAGTACGCGCCGGTGTGCGGCTGCGACGGCAAGACCCACAGCAACGCGTGCGGAGCGGCCGGTGCCGGCACCAACGTCGCGGCGTCGGGCGAGTGCAGCAAGCCGGCTGGCCCGTTCAAGTGGTACGAGAGCTGTGGCACCCCGGTCTGTGGCAACTTTCCGCTCGACCCCAGCATCGGCAAGTGCGCGGGCGAAAAAGCTGGCGACGCCTGCGGCAACAAAGATGCCAAGTGTGACGCTGGTCTGGCCTGTAGCGCGTACCTGGTTTGCGCCGCCAGCGACCCCAAGGAAAACGGCTGTCCGAAATCGCGCGCCGCGCTCAAAAGCGACATTCGCTACGTGGACGGCGATCAGCTGCGCGCGTTGTCGGATCGGCTGCTGCGCCAGCAACTTGCGACCTATCGCTACACTGCCAAAGGCCCGCAAAGTCGGCGCCACCTCGGTTTTATCATCGACGATGACCCCAGCAGCCCAGCGGTCGACCCCGAGCGCGACATGGTCGACCTCTACGGCTACCTGAGCATGGCCGTGGCGACGCTCAAGACGCAGCAGCAGCAGATTGAGGCGCTCAAGGCCGAAGTGGCCGCGCTCAGGGGCCAAACCAAGCGCGGAAAGTGACCCGTTGCAGGAGGGGGGGCCGACGACGGGCTGAACTGCCCATTGCCAGCATACCCGTTGATCAGACCTTGAACGCGCCGCGCGCCGGTAGCCCGGCGCTCGCGACCTTGCGATCCACCAGGCAAGCAACAAACCCAAGTAGAAAATCGCGTTGATTGTCGACAACAACTCAGGAGAACCAACATGGCCGCCAGCAAAGCCAGCAAACCCGCCCGTCCGCGGCTGTCGCTCGCCGAGACGATGGCGGCCTTGAGCGCCGCGGGTACCGAGCAAACGCGCAAGACGTACCTGCGCCACGGTGCCCGCGAACCGGTGTTTGGGGTGCAGTTTGCGTTTCTCAAGACGCTCTACAAGCAGAGCGTCGTCGACCATGAACTTGGCCTGGCGCTGTGGGAAACCGGCAATTTCGACGCCCGCAACCTGGCCGTCAAGGTCATCGACCCCGCGCAACTGACCTATGCCCAGATCGACGCCTGGGGCCGCGCCAGCCACGTCGCCATGGTCATGCCCTACGTGGCGCATGTCGCCGTCGAGTCGCCACACGCCCATGCGCTGGTCGAGGCGTGGCTGGCCGACAGCGAGGTTGGAGTGCGCACGGTTGGCTGGAGCCTCGTGGCCGCGCTGGCCCAGCGCGATGTGGTCCTGAGCGACGCGTGGATGACCGCCCGCGTCGCTGAAATCGAAGCGCAGATTCATGTGGCCCCCAATGCGCTGCGCGGACCGATGAACCAGTCGCTCATCGCCATTGGCTGCCGCAACGCGGCGCTGCGCGCGACGACCACCGCCGCCGCGCTGCGCATTGGACCCGTGCAAATCGACCACGGCGACACCGCCTGCGAGACCGTCGACGCCGCCCCGCGCATCGACAAGACCTGGGCGCACTCGACTTCCAAGGGTTTTGACTCGCCGGCCGCCCATGAACGCGCGCGGGAGTCGATGCGCACACGTTGCTGACAAAGTAGCCGCGAGCGGGGGAACTGTCCCGCCGGCGCGGTACCGAAATCGACAGCCGGTTGGCGCAAAGCCGCCCCGTCTCGCTCGCTTACAAAAGCTCACATCAAACAACCAGCTACCATTGGCCGCCGCGGGCAACACGGCTACGCTAGGGTGGTCACCCCGGGTTCCCCCTCCGGCTGGCTGGCGCACGCGCGAGGCGGATCATGAAGCACCCGTTGAGGCACACCCTTGCTTTGGGTTGGCTGGTGCTGGCTGGCACTTTGGGTTGCACCAACGACACGGTGCAAGTCAGTGGAACCTCAACCGGCGGTGCGACCGCCGCTGGCACCGGCAGCGTGGGCGACGCTGTGCAGACAGACGGTGCCACGGCCGATGGCAGTTCGGAAACCCCGGGCGACGTTGCGCCATCCGATGCGGCCCAAGCCGACTCGGCCATCGGCGACGGCTCCCCAGTCGATGGTAGCCAGGCCGATGGATCTCTGGCTGACGCGCCGGCCCAGGACGCCAGCCTGTGCCCTGGCGGCCTGGGTTGCCCGTGCACCGTCAAGGGCGACTGCAAAGGCGCCGCGGTCTGCGCGCCCGACGCAACCGGCAGCAAGGTGTGCACCGATGTGTGCAGCCTGGCCGTCAAGCCCGCCGAGACCTGCAATGGTCTGGATGACGACTGCGACGGGCAGACCGACGAATCGACCTGCGACGACGGCAACCCGTGCACCACGGACGCCTGCGACGCCGCGGTCGGCTGCACGGCGGCCGCGAACAGCAACCCGTGCAGCGACGGCGACGCCTGCACCAAGAACGACCAGTGCAACCTCGGCAAGTGTCAGGCCGGCCCGCCCGTCGAGTGCAGCAACCCCGGCGTGTGCACCAGCGCCAAATGCGACGGCCAGCAAGGCTGCGTGACGGTCGTCGGCGGCTCGTTCTGCACCGACGGCAACGCCTGCACCACCGGCGACCACTGCGATGGCGGCCTGTGCCTGCCCGGCGCCGCCACCGTGTGCAACGACGACAACCTGTGCACCAACGACAGCTGCGAGCCCGCCAAAGGCTGCGCCTTTGCGGCCAACCAGTTGGGCTGCAACGACGGCGACGCCTGCACGGCCGGCGACCAATGCGGCGATGGCACCTGCAAGGGCCAGGCAAAGGTCGCCTGCGACGACGCCAACCCGTGCACCCAAGACCAGTGCGAGTCCGCCAAGGGCTGCGTGGCGCTACCCAACGCGGCCACGTGTAACGACGGCAGCCTGTGTACCGAAGGCGACCAGTGTGCGCTCGGCGCATGCGTGGCCGGCAAGCCCGTGACTTGCGGCCAGTCTACCACCGGTTGCACCGTCGATTACTGCGACCCCAAGCAGGGCTGCGCCACCGCGCCGAGCGCCAAGTTCTGTAGCGACGGCGACGCCTGCACGGTCGGCGATACTTGCGGCAGCGGCGACGTCTGCCTGCCGGGTGCGGTCACGCCCAATTGCGACGATGCCAATCCCTGCACCAAAGACGCTTGCGACAAGGCTTTTGGCTGCGTGCACGCGGCGATCGAAGGACCCTGCGACGACGGCAACGTGTGCACCAAGGGCGACAGC
>CAXRHS010000537.1:0-2070 GCA_964230235.1 Myxococcota bacterium | reverse complement strand
CGATGATTCGCCTTGAGCGCCAGAGCGCGCCAGATTTCGTGTGTGTCGTTGCGCTGCTGTCGTGCCTGGCGTCAGCTTGCGGCACGGACGCGGCGCCCGCCGCCAACCCGCCGACCTGGCACGGCAATGTCGCCCCAATTGTCGAGGCGCACTGCCTGGACTGCCACAAAAAGGGGGGGGTCGCTCCGTTCGAACTGGCGACACGCGACCAGGTCGTGGCGCTCAAGTCGTCGATTCTCGCGGACTTGCACAACAGGCGCATGCCACCGTTCGCGGCGGATTCGTCGGTGCGCAAGTATAAGTTCGACGACTCGCTGACGCCTGCACAGGTCAAGCTGTTTGAAGACTGGTTTGCGGCCGGGGCACCGCTTGGCAATGCGACCGCCAAGGGGCCAGCGATCAAACTGGACCGGCCGTCGATGTCGCGGGTTGACCTCAAGATTCAAGTGCCCCACGTGTACAAGCCCAAAGGCAACCCGGACGACTACCGCTGCTTTCCGGTCGAGTGGAAGCACACGACGCCCAAGTACGTCACGGCGTTCGGCGTAACGCCCGGCAACCCGAAGATCGCACACCATGCGATCCTGTTTGCGATCCCGGGCTCGCAGTCGGCGGAAATCGACAAGTTCGACCAGCAGGATCCCGACGACGGGTATGCGTGCTATGGCGCACCCAATCCGCCCGGGGCCCAGATCCAGACCTCGTTTGTCGGCGAATGGGCGCCAGGCACGCAGGGTGTCGACTACCCGGCGGGGACCGGCATCCTCATCGCGCCGGGCACCCGCCTGGTGCTGCAAATGCACTACAACGTCTCCGCCGACCCGCAGGGCACGGACCAGACTGAAGTGCAACTGGCGTTGGCGGACAAGGTCGATCGCGAGGCGTGGTTTTTGCCTTGGTTCAACTTCCAGTGGTTTGCCGACCCCAAAAGCATGAAAATCGCAGCAGGCGACGCCAAGGCACAGCAAGCCTATGAAGAACTGCCGTCCAAGGCGGACGTGGCCACGCTGACAGTGCCCGGAGTCGACCTTGCCAACGGTTTTCAAGTCCACGCGGTGTTGCCGCACATGCACACCCGCGGGCGCAAGATCGACCTGACGGCGCTGCACGGAGACGGCAAGATCGAAACGCTACTGCGGGTCGTCAATTGGGACTTCAACTGGCAGCGGCTGTACTTTTTGGCCGAGCCGGGCAAAGTGGGCAAGGGCGAAAAGGTGCGCGTGCAATGCCAATGGGACAACTCCGATGCAGGTCAACCGGTTGTCGACGGCAAAAAGATGCCCGCCAAGGACCTGATGTGGGGCGAAGGCACCTACGATGAAATGTGCCTTGCTTTCATGTACATCACCCTCAAGTAGGGTCATTGCTGCCGGATTCGCGCTGTGCGTTTTCGGCGTTCCGTTCGCGACCGATGTGCACGGTTGGAGCGCCCGCAAGGCGCCTACGGCAACAGCCAAGCGGCCGTCGTCACCGCGGCCCAGCAGCCCGCGACCGCCTGTTGCCGGGGGCCAGTCCGAGAGCCTGGATACGCGCGTCGAGGCCGCACTCGCCGCCAAGCCGGTCTCGTTTCGCGCGTTGCTTCCCTTGCTGCGCCAGGCGGTTGCGGCGCGCGAGATGACCCTGGTGGGCCGCGTAGCCGCAGCCATCGAACTCGAGACCACCCCGTCTGCAGAGCAGCTGATTACCGTCGCGCAGACGTTGGGCTCGGACCCTCCGGCGTCACGGCGCTTGTGGTTGCGCGCATGGCAAGGCGGCGGGCGCAAAGGCGTTTTCGCGGCCGTGATTGCAGAGGGGCTTGCAGACACCCTGCTGGCCGCCGGACAGGCTGACGAGGCGCGCGCGGTGGTGGTCGAGGCCTTGGGACGCGCGCGCTCCGGTCAGCGCCGCGGCCTGTACGACCGCCTGGCGGCGATTGCCCGGTTGCGCCACGAAGTCGCAGAAACCGCAGCCGCACTGGCGGCACGCAAAGATCCGGACGCGTTGGTGGTGGCTGCGGCGCTACACAGCGAGTCAGGTGGAGACGAAGCCGCATTGGAGACGCTGGATCGCGCCTGGCGCAGCTACCCCGGC
>CAXRHS010000536.1:0-18555 GCA_964230235.1 Myxococcota bacterium | reverse complement strand
TTTGGGTTCTGGCGCGCTGGCGCCCCTGCCGATCGGGCCGGCAACGCTGCCGGACGGCACCCGGCCGCCGCCCGAACCCACCGTGCGCGAACTGGTTGCCGCTGGCGCCGATGTGGTGACCTTTTCGGGCGACAAGCTGGTTGGCGGTCCGCAGGCCGGACTGGTCGTGGGCCACCACCGCGCGGTCGCCGCGATGGCGACTGAGCCGCTGGCGCGCGCGGTCCGTGTCGGCGGCGCGGTGCTGGCGGCGCTGGAGGCGACGCTGCGGCTGCACGCGCAAGGCAGGGCCGCGGAACTGCCGGCGCTCACGCAATTACACACTTCGCAGGCCGCGGTGGCGGCGCGCGCGGCGCAGTGGGCGGAGCAACTGCAGCTGCGGTTGACGGCCGGCTGGCAAGTGCGCGTGGTCGCTGCGCCGGCCCAGGTTGGCGGAGGCACGCATCCGCTTTTGATCCTGCCATCGCAGGCCCTGACGTTCGCCCACCCAAGTCGCACGGCCGCCGATCTGGCAGCGCGGGCGTGGCGCGCCGATCCCCCGGTGCTCGGTCGTGTCCTAGACGACTGCTTCGCCCTCGACGTCCGGTCGCTGTCCGCTGGCCTCGCCGGGGCGGCCGATCCGACGGCGGCCGAATCAGAACTGTTGGCCGCGCTGGTGCGCGCTCTTGGCGACAAGGCGTAGATCGCGCCAGGGCACCGCGCGTCGAACCGTTGCGATTGCGGCGCGCCGCAGCTTGGTTCTATACTTTGGCGGGTTTTTGACCGAAACGGAGACCACGATGCGCCGAACGACCCAAATCCGCAAAATGACAGTGGTTTTTTCGGCGCTTGTGGCGGCTGCGCTGGCCTTGGGCGGCGCCGCTGACGCGATGGCCCAGGGCAAAGACAAGCCGGCCGCGGGCGGAAAAAAGAAGTCCAAAGAATACAGCTTTGAAGACGACGTCATCGAAACCCAATACCTGCGGCCGGATACTGCCAACGTCGAAGGTATCAACAAGAAAGGCCGTGATAGCCTGATTCAGATCCGCCGCAACTTTTTTGCCGAGCTGATTCGCTCGGCAGAAGACCTGTAAACGGCCGATCGTCCGACGCGCAGCGGGTGCCGCCGGACCGCAAACCGTGATACGGGCCCGCAACTTGCGCCGCGTCCCCCCAACGCCCGGTCGCACTGGCCCCGCTCCGCTGGTGGTGCATGTCGAAGAAAAGCAGCAGGCCCAAGGGTCCGAGCGACCCCACCGATCGCCCTGGTGGCGCCGGCGTGACCGTGGTCGAGGGCCCGACGCTGCGCCTGGGTGAAGGCGGCGGCGCCTCGCTGGCGACCAGCGATCCAGACGGCACGCTGGTCAGCCGAGTGGAAACGCCGGATCGCGCGGCTGGCCTGCACCGTTCTAGCGAGCGCCCCACCGATGAGGACGCGCCGACGGCGATGATCGACCTCAACGCCATCGCGGGTGCGCCGAGCCCGCCCGCGCCGCCGACCCGCCAGCCCGAGATCAAGACCCACTTGCCGCCGCCGCCCGCGCGCCCCGTTGCGCCAGCCAAGGGTGCGGATCCCAACGCGGCAACCATGCGGCCCGCCCAGCCGACCCTGGACGACAAAACGACCGCGATGCCGCCGGCGCAGGGTTCCGCGCAGGACCAGAGCAAGGGTCCGCTCGGCCTGGACATCGTGATGCGCTGGTCGGGCGAGCTGCACACGGCGCGCTTTTTCGCGCGGCCGAGCAATGTGTTCATTGGCCGCGACGGTGACTTCGCGCTGCCCGACGACGCCATGGGCGGCAAGCACCTCGATCTGCTGGTCGAACCGGACACCAAAGACGGCTTTGCGCTGCGCCTGGACAACCCGGCGATCGCCGGTCAGATCATCGCCAATGGCGGCGTGACCTCGATTAGCGAGCTCAAGGCCGGCAAACGGACCCGGGTGCCGATGACGGCGACCACCCAGGCGTTTTTGGAGTTTGGCGACTTTACGTTCGTGCTGTCGCGCGGTTCGGTGCCGCCGATGGCGCCGCCGAGCCTGTGGAGCAGCGAAAACACCGTGTTCCTGGTGTGCTGGCTGCTGGCGATGGCGACCATCTTGGGTCCGGTTGTCGCCAGCTTTCAGTTGACCGACCCGCGCGCGCGCCGCACCAAGACCTACGTCGAAGAGCTGGAAGAGCGCACGGCCCAGATCATCGAAGTCGAGAAGATCGAAGAAAAGAAGGAAGAGGAAAAAGTCGAGGAAAAGAAAGAGGACAAGGCCGAGGCACCCAAGAACGAGGTGCAGATCCAGGCACCCGAAATCAAGAAACAGCAGGACGAAATCAAGAAAGTGCTCGACGAGGTGCCCAAAGAGCAGCGCGACGAAAAAATCAAGGAAATGGTCGACAAAGAGGCCGCCAAGGCGACCGCTGAGGTCGACAAAGCGCTGGCCGACGTCGAAAACAAGACCAAGCTTTTCGCGTTTGACGAGGCCGCGCCGGGCGTCAACCCCGGCGCAGGCGGCCCGCAGCTGGTCGCAGACCTGGGTGACAGCCCGTCCGGCGGTCCTGGCGGCCCGCGCGGCCCCGCAGTCGGCAGCGGCGACGACACCAGGGCCCAGACGGCTGGCCTGGACAAGAAGATGGACACCGGCGGCAAAGGCCCCGATGTCGGTGCCAACATCAAGGAAGGCAAGCAGAAGATCGAAGCGATCGTGCGCGGCGGTGGCCCCAGCGCCGACGGCGAACTGTCGCCCGACATCATCAAGAAGGTCATGGCCGACAAATCGGGCGCCATCAAGGCCTGCTACCAGAAAGAGCTGCAGAAAAATCCAGACCTTTCGGGTGACATCAAGGTTGCGTTCATGATCGGCCCGGACGGCAAAGTGGTCGGCGTCAAGATCGAGGGCTCAAGCCTGGAGAACACCCAGGTTGAAAACTGCATCGTCGACAACATCAAGACCTGGCGCTTCCCGCAGGCCAAGGGCGGCGGCAGCACCAAGGTGAGCAAGAAGTTCACGTTCAAGTCCAGTTGATGGCCGGACCACTGCGACGTCCCACCGTGCTGCCCGGTCTGCTCGCCGCGGCCGCGCTTGCCCTTGCGGCGGGCGGCTGCAACGACGTCGACAAGCGCTTCGTCGAACTGTCCAATCAGGGCATTGAGGCGTTGGACAACGAAGACTACACCCGCGCCGACGGGCTGTTCAAAGACGCGCTCAAGCTCAAACCCGCCGACCCCGACGTGCGCTTCTACCTGGGATCGATCGCGTTGCGCGGCGGGCAGTTTGACGATGCCATCGGCCACCTGCGGGCGTCGCTGCAGGGCGATCCGACCCGGCCCGAGGCGCACCTGTCGCTGGCCAAGGCGCTGTACGAAAATCACCAGGCAAAGGACGCGCTGGCGGCGCTGACCGAACTGTTCAAGCGCGACGCCGGCCACCCGCAAGGGCACTTCCTGGCGGCCAAGATCGCCCGCGACGCCAAAGACCGCACCAACATGGACAAGGCGCTGCGCAGCGCCATTGGCGGCGACGTCGGCTTTGTGCCGGCCTTTCAGTTGCTGTCGCAGCTGTACGTCGAGGTCGGCGCCTACGATGCGGCGCGGCTGGTGCTGCAAGAGGGTCTGAAATTCAACACCGACGCGGTCGAATTGCGCGAGGCGTTGGGGCTGGTCATGCTCGACCTCGGCCGGCCCGACAAGGCACGCGCCGAGCTTGAAGCCGCTAGCGGCATGACCCGGGCCCGGCCGCAGGTGTATTTCAGCCTGGCGGGCGCGCAGTTGCAGTTGGGTGAGCGCGCCGCCGCGATCAATTCCCTCAAGGCGTTCTTGATTCAGTCGCAGGGCGTGCTGGCGGTCGAAGATCCGCTGCGCAAGCAGGCCGCGAACATGATCCTGAAATTGCGCGACAACTGACCGTCATCGGAGCCGAACGCACACCGCCTACTTCTTGCGGTTCTTCTTGCGCGCCGCGGCGGCGGCCTTGTTCTTGGACTTGCGCTTGTCGCGGTCGACGTCTTTGCGCACGCCGCCTGGGCCCATACCCGACCCCCAGCCCGCAGCGCCGAGGCCGCCGGGCATCCCCATGCCGCCCGCCAAGCCGGCCATGCTGCCCATGTTGCCGGCGGTCGGCATGAAGTTGGGCATCGCGCCCAGATTCGGCATCGCGCCCGGCTTGCCCATCGCAGGCATGCCTGGCATCCCCGGCATCCCGCCGCCCGGACCGCCGCCGCCCATCCCTTGCAGCTGGTCGAAAAAGTCGTCGACTCCGCCACCCTTGAGCTTGTTGAGCTGGGCCAGCTGGCCAAACCCGGGCAACTTGCTCAGCAGCCCCGGGGCTTGACCGATGCGCGCCATCATCTGGCGCATCACCTCAAAGCGCTGCATCAGGTCCAGCACGTCTTGCGGCTTGCGCCCGGAGCCGCGGGCGATGCGCTGCACCCGGCGGGCGTTGATGAGCTGGGGTTTGCGCCGTTCGAGCGGCGTCATCGACTGGATGATCGACTCGACCACCACCAGCTGCTTGTCGTCAAACTTGACGCCGTCGGCGAGCGCGTCGCTGAAAAACGGCAGTTTTTCCATGACATCGCGCAAGCTGCCCATCTTCTTGAGTAGCCGGATCTGCTCCAAGAAGTCGAGCAGGGTGAACTTGCCGCTCAGCATCCGCCGGGCGTCCTGCTCGGCCTTCTTTTCGTCAACGTGCTTGCTGAACTCGTTGACCAGGCTGACCACGTCGCCCATGCCCAGGATGCGGCTGGCCATGCCCTCGGCGCGGAACGGCTCCAGCTTGTCCAAGCCTTCGCCCATGCCGACAAAGCGCACCGGCGCGCCGGTGACCATCTTGACCGACAGCGCCGCGCCGCCGCGGGCATCGCCGTCGAGCTTGGTCAGCACCACGCCGTCGATGCCGACTTTGTCGTTGAAGTGGCGGGCGGTGGTGACCGCGTCTTGGCCAATCATGGCGTCGACGACCAGCAAGACGTGGTCGGGTGGCGAGCGCTTGCGGATCTCGCCCAGTTCGGCCATCAGTTGTTCGTCGATGCTCAACCGGCCGGCGGTGTCAAAGATGACGATGTCGCAGGCTTCCGACTTGGCTTTCCACAGCCCTTTTTCGCACAGGTCGGGCGGCAGCATCCCGGGTACCGAAAACACCGGCACGTCCAAGCGCTGACCGAGCACCTTGAGTTGGTCGATCGCGGCCGGCCGATAGATGTCGGCAGCGACCAGCATCACCTTCTTGCCCATGCCCTTGTACAGGTTGGCGAGCTTGCCGGCGGTCGTGGTCTTGCCCGACCCCTGCAGACCCACCATCATGATGCTGGTGATGCCTTTGGGCTTGAGCACCAACCCCTCTTCGCCGGGGTCCATCAACGCCATCAGCTCGTCGTGGCAGATCTTGATGAACTGGTCTTGCGGCGAGACCTTGTGCTGCTGGCCGGCGGCGTCTTTGGCGCGCACTTGCACCACTTCGCCAAGCGCCTTGGCCTTGACCTCGGCCAGGAAACGCTTGGCGACCCCGACTTCGACGTCGGCCTCGAGCAGCGAGGTGCGGATGTCGCTCAGCACCTCTTCCAGGGTGTCTTCGTCCAGTTCGCGATAGCCCTGCAAGCGGTAGCGGGCCGAACGGAAACCCTTGGTGATCGTTTCGAGCATCGTGTGTTCCAGCTGCCAGGCAATGCGGGCGCAAAGGACCCGTGTAAGAATAAGTCGATCGACATACGCGCGGAGCGGAGCGGCGAGTCGACTTGCAAAGTCGCGAGCTTGCGACCCACTGAGCAAGCAATGGGCCCACGTAGAAAATCGAGTAGATTTTCTGCGGGCCCAAAGGGGCGCGAAGGGTAAGGCGGCAGGGCTGGCTTTTCAAGGTCAGCT
Source organism: Myxococcota bacterium (assembly GCA_964230235.1). Classification (GTDB taxonomy): domain Bacteria; phylum Myxococcota_A; class UBA9042; order UBA9042; family UBA9042; genus SXRM01. The sequence continues at coordinate 12,729 of CAXRHS010000536.1, read as the reverse complement.
GCGGCACCATCGGTCCATGCCCGCCCATGCATCCGTGCCCCATGTGCTGCCCTACCAGGGAAGCAAACGCCTGCTGGCGGCTGGCATTGGCCGCTACCTGCGCGCCGCCGGTCGCGTGGATCGGCTGTACGAGCCGTTTTGTGGTTCGGCTGCGCTGACGCTGTATGCGGCGCGCCACCGGCTGGCGACCCGGTTCGTGCTGGGCGACAGTCTGGCCGCGGTCGTCCAGCTGTGGCAGTTGGTGGCCGAATCGCCCATCGCCGTCGCCGACCACTATGCCGCGCTGCACCGCGACCAGAACGAGGGCGGGATGGGCCATTTCGACATCGCCCGCAATCGCTTCAACCGCCACGGCGACGCCCGCGATTTTCTGTGGTTGTGCGCGCGCTGCGTCAAGAACGCGGTGCGCTTTGGCAGCTCTGGTCTTTTCAACCAGTCTGCCGACCGCCGCCGCGCGGGCACTCAGCCGCGCCGCATGACGGCCAACATCCAAGCAGCGAGCCAATTGCTGCGCGGACGCAGTGAGTTTCGCGTCGGCGACTGGCAGCACACGCTGCGCGACGCCGGGCCCCGCGACCTGGCCTACCTCGACCCGCCCTACTTCGGCACGTCGGTCGGCGCCGATCCGCGCTACCACCAGGGTTTGGATCGCGCCCGCCTGATCGAAGGGCTGCGGGCGCTGCGCGACCGCGGCGTGCGCGTGATCCTGTCGTACGACGGCCGGACCGGCGACCGCACCTACAGCGCAGGCCTGCCGGCGGATCTGGGCCTGGTACACCTGGAACTGGACGCCGGCCGGTCAGCGCAGGCGACGCTTTTGGGGCGCAGCGATCGCACGGTCGAATCGCTGTACGTGTCGGAATCGTTGTACGCCGCAGCCGATGCCGCAAAGGGCGAAGGCAAGGCGCGCGCGCTTGGCAGCAGCGGAGCAAGTCTGCCGTTCTAGCACTGTCGGCCCGATGTTCGCGGCGGTTCCGCCGCGCGACCAGGGCGAAGTGCGCGCGGCCGCAACTGCGGCCGCAGGCAGGGGTGAGCGCGCCGACGCGCGCGAGGGGGCGGCGAGCCCCCTTTGACGAAACAAGCGTCTAGTAGGCGAAACATACAGCGGAATCCTTCCACTGTACCAAACACCATCCCAACGGGAACTTCGGGTTTCGCCTACTAGTGCGTCACCACGCCCTCGACGACGTCGTGGATGCCTAGGTCATCGCGCGACAGCGCCGTCGGGTTGGCCAGAAAGGCCTTGGGGTCATCCAAGCGCAGCACGTTTTGCAGCACCTGATCGGCGTGGTCCACGAACACGATGTCGAGCGCCTCGGTGACTTGCTTGGGGATTTCTTGCAAGTCGCGCTCGTTTTCGCGCGGCACCACGATCCGGCGCACGCCGGCGCGGTGGGCGGCGATCATCTTTTCCTTGAGCCCGCCAATCTGCAACACCCGGCCGCGCAAGGTGATTTCTCCCGTCATCGCCACATCGTGGCGCACCGGAATCTGGGTCAACGCCGAGCACAAGGCGGATGCGATCGCGATGCCCGCCGACGGTCCGTCTTTGGGAATGGCACCCTCGGGAAAGTGCACGTGCAGGTCGATCTTGTTGGCGAACTCTTTGTTCAGACCGAGCAGGTGCGCGCGCGAGCGCACGTAGGTCAGCGCCGCCTCGACGGATTCCTTCATGACATCGCCGAGCTTGCCGGTGACCGTCATCTTGCCCTTGCCGGGCACCAGCGCCACTTCGACCAGCAGCAGGTCGCCGCCGGTCGCGGTCACCGCCAGGCCGTTGCTGACACCGACGCGGTCCTTTTCTTCGGCGTCGTTGCGCTTGTACTTCTCCGGGCCGAGCAACGCGCGAACCAGCTCACCGTCCACCGCATAGGTCTTGCGCGGCGCGTCGGCCCCCTCGCTCAGCGCGGTGCTCAAGTGGCGGGTGCCGAGCTTGCGACACACGCCGCCGATCTGGCGCTCCAAGTTGCGCACGCCGGCTTCGCGGGTGTAGCAGCGGATGAGCGTCTCAATCGCATCGTTGGCCATGGTCACGTCGGCCGCTTTGGCCAAACCGGTCTCTTCCAACTGACGCGGCACCAGGTAGTGCTGGGCAATCTGCAGCTTGTCGTACTCGGTGTAGCCGCCGAGCTCCAAGATCTCCAAGCGGTCCTGCAACGGCCACGGGATGCTGGGCAGGTTGTTGGCGGTGGTGATGAAAAGCACCTTGGTCAGGTCGTAGTCCAGGTCGATGTAGTGGTCCACGAAGGCGTGGTGCTGCTCCGGGTCCAACACTTCGAGCAGGGCGGCCGCCGGGTCGCCGCGAAAGTCCATGCTCATCTTGTCGATTTCGTCGAGCAACAGCACCGGGTTGCTGGTGCCTGCGCGCTTGAGCGCCGCGATGATCTTGCCGGGCAGCGCCCCGACATAGGTGCGGCGGTGGCCGCGGATCTCGGCCTCATCGCGCACGCCGCCAAGCGAGATGCGCACGAATTTGCGGCCGAGCGCCTTGGCCACGCTTTTGGCCAGGCTGGTCTTGCCGACGCCGGGCGGGCCGACCAGACACAGCACAGGGCCCTTGCCGACCTCGCCGCGCAACTGCTGCACCGCCAGGTACTCGACGATGCGCTCCTTGGGCTTGTCCAGGCCGTAGTGGTCGTCGTCGAGCACCTGCCGCGCTGCGACCACATCCAGCTTGTCGTCGCTGTGGGTGGCCCATGGCAGCGCCAGCACCCATTCCAGGTAGGTGCGCACGACGCCGGCCTCGGCCGACATCGGGTTCATCATCTTGAGCTTCTTGAGCTCGCGCTCCAACTTGTCGCGCGCTTCGTCCGTCAAGGGCTTGTCGGCAATCTGCTTGGCCAGCTCCTCCAACTCAAGCTTGAACTCGTCGGACTGTTCGCCGCCCTCGGCCTGGCCCGCCTGGCCCTTGCCTTGCTGCTGGGTCGGCTTCTTGCCGCCCGGGGTCTCCGCCGCCAGTTGCTCGGCCTCCGCCGCCAGCAGCTCGCCCAACCGCTGCAAGCGCGCGTACGGCGCCGCGATCGCGAGCAGTTCCTGGCGCTCACCGAGCTTGAGCCCGACATGGGCGCTGATGGTGTCGGCCAGCTGGCTCGGGTCGTCGATGGTGGTCACCGACATCAGGATTTCGGGCGGGATGCGGCGGTTGACCTTGAGGTAGCCCTCAAAGGCCGCGCGCACATCCTGGCGCAGCCGCTCGGCTTCACCCGGGGTGGGCTCGGGCTGATCGTCGGCAGCGTGCGGCACGACCTCGGCGCACAGGTACGGCAGGTCGTCGACAAAGCGCACGATGCGCGCGCGCCGGCGCCCTTCGACCAGCACTTTCACGGTGCCATCGGGCAGCCGCATGATGTTCTTGACTGCGCCGACGCAGGCAATCTCAAACAAGTCCTCCTGCACCGGGTCGTTGGTGCGGGCGTTGAGCTGCGCCACGATCAGGATGTCGTTTTCGGGTCGCGCAAACGCGGCCTCCAGCGCCGCCACCGACTTGTCGCGGCCGACGAAAAGCGGCACCACCATGTAGGGAAACACCACCACATCGCGCAACGGCAACACCGGAATCTGCACGCTGGTGGGCTGGGTGAACGACCGGGCCATGGCACTCCTTGCGTCAAGGCAGCGCCGATAGCGGCAAGGCGATGACCGGGCCAGATAAGGGCGGGGCTTTGGCCGCGTCAACCCTTTGCAGGGTCAACCCTAGGCGGCGTCAAAGGCGGCAAGCCATGCGGACGGGTACAAACACGCCGGCAATCAAGCCGCGTTGTCCATCAAGCCCAGCAGCGGCCGGCGGCCGTTCAAGATGGTGTCCTCGTCGATGAGCACTTCGCGCACGGAAGCGTCACCCGGCACGTCGTACATCACGTCCAGCAGCGCCTCTTCCAAGATGGCCCGCAGGCCGCGCGCGCCCACTTTGCGATCGATCGCCCGCCGGGCCACCGCCGCCACTGCTGCGTCGGTGAACTTGAGCTCGACGCCATCCATCTCGAACATGCGCCGGAACTGCCGAACCAGCGCGTTCTTGGGTTCGGTCAGCACGCCGATGAGCGCCTTCTCGTCCAACTCGTGCAGCGACACCACCACCGGCAACCGCCCGACGAACTCGGGGATGAGGCCGTACTTGATGAGATCCTCGGGCTGCACTTGCTCCAGCAGTTTGCCGGTCTCGACCTTGGTGTCGGCTTTTTCTTTGCCAAAACCGATGGATTTTTGGCCGACGCGCCGTTCGACCACCTTGTCCAGCCCAGAAAACGCGCCGCCGCAAATGAACAAGATGTTGGTGGTGTCCACCGCGATGAACTCTTGCTGCGGGTGCTTGCGCCCGCCTTTGGGCGGGATGTTGGCGATGGTGCCTTCCAAGATCTTGAGCAGCGCCTGCTGCACGCCCTCGCCCGACACGTCGCGGGTGATCGACATGTTCTCGGCTTTGCGCGAAATCTTGTCGATTTCGTCGATGTACACGATGCCGCGGCTGGCGGCCTCGATGTCGTGCTCGGCGGCTTCGAGCAAGCGCACGATGATGTTCTCCACGTCTTCGCCAACGTAGCCCGCTTCGGTCAGCGTGGTGGCATCGACGATGGTGAACGGGACCTTGAGAATCTTGGCCAGGGTCTGCGCCAGCAGCGTCTTGCCGGAGCCGGTGGGGCCCAAAAGCAGGACGTTGGACTTCTGCAGTTCGACGTCGTGGTGTTTGCCGGCGCGGTATTCCAGCCGCTTGTAGTGGTTGTAGACCGCGACCGAGAGCACCTTCTTGGCGCGATCCTGGCCAATGACGTAGTCGTCCAGGATGCGGCGCAGGTCGCGCGGCTTGGGAATCGAGTTGCCCGACCCGGCTTTGTCGTCCTTGTCGACCTCTTCGGCGATGATGTCGTTGCACAGGCCGATGCACTCGTCGCAGATGTAGACCGTCGGGCCAGCGATGAGCTTCTTGACCTCGCGCTGCGACTTGCCGCAGAACGAACACGCGAGGTTCTGCATCTCGCGGCGGCGATCGCTCATCTGTCTCTCCAGGCCGGGCTACGCCGGGCGGACTGTGGGGCGCAAACGCTGCACCGCTCGGCCGATGCTACACCACGAACGGGGTGCCGTCAACGGCGGCGAAGCAAAAAAAGCCAAGAATCCAAAGGTCTTGGTGTGGCCTAGGCCTTGCCCTTGCGCACCAGGACCTGGTCGACCACGCCATAGGCCTTGGCGGCTTCGGCGGTCAGGTGAAAATCGCGGTCGGTGTCACTCTGCACGCGTTCGACCGCCTGACCGGTGTGCTTGGCCACGATCTCATTGATCATTTTCTTGGTGGCCAGCATCTCGCGGGCCGCAATGTCGCTGTCGGTGGCCTGACCGGTGAAGCCGCCGAGCGGCTGGTGCAGCATGACCCGGCCGTGCGGCAGGATCACCCGCCGACCTTTGGTGCCCGCAGACAGCAGCACTGCGGCCATCGACGCGGCCTGGCCGATGCAGATGGTGGCAATCGGACATTGCACGTACTGCATGGTGTCGTAGATCGCCAGACCGGCGCCGACGTAGCCGCCCGGACTGTTGATGTACAGCGATATCTCCTTGCTCGGGTCTTCGCTTTCCAAAAACAGCAGCTGCGCGATGATCAAGTTGGCGATGCCGTCGTTGATCCCGGTGCCCAGGAACACGATGCGGTCCATCAGCAGCCGGCCCCAGATTTCGGCATTGCGCTCGCCGCGCGGGGTCTGCTCGGTCACATAGATGCTCGGCAGTGGGGCGTACACGGCCGCGTCTACCGACACGCGCGACAGGGTGCGATCTTTGTCCATGGGGGCCTCCGGGAGCGCCGACTAGATCGCGGCAGCCGCGGATTGCGGGCCAGGCTCGTGGTCGTGGTCGTGGTCGTGGTCGCAATCTGGACCGTGTACGTGGCCTGCGGACGCCGCCGCTTCATCCGCCAGTGCGGTTTCCTCGGCCTCGGCGCGGTGGGCCTTCCACTTCTCGTAGGCAGCCAGCGACAGGGTCTCGGTCACCGTCCACTGCCCGACCTGGACCAGCAGCGCGCGTGCCGCTTCCATCTTGGCGATGAACTCGGCCTCGCGCTGGCCCTCTGGCGTTGCGGAATTGCGGCGGATTTCGCGGGCCAGCTTGGGGTTGCGCGCGATCCGGTCCTCAATCGAAGCCTGCACGGCTTGCGCATCGGCCTGCACCGCTTCGGTTTGCACGATGTGGTGCAGCGCCAGCGAACGCGCCACGCTTTTGCGGGTCTCGGCGGTCAGCATCTGCCGGTAGGAATCGAAAAACGAATCCATGCCGCCACCCAACTGGCTGAACTGGCGCCGCAAGTGCTGCAACTGCCCTTCCACTTCGCGGTGGACCAGCGTGGGCGGCACCGGCACGGTGTTGGTGGCGAGCAGGTGGTCGACCGCGATCTTTTCGCGCAGCTCGGTGGTCAAGTCCTGGGCGCGCTTCGCCAGCGTTTGCGCGAGTTCGGCGCGGGCGGTCGCCAGGTCGGCAAAGCCGACATCCACGGCCAGTTCGTCATCAAGCGCAGGGACGGACGGTCGACTGACCGAAATCAGCTTGCCCTGGACCCGCAACATGACCTCGGGCTCGGCCTCGTTGGACAGCGTTTGGTCCACTTCGTCGCCGACCTTGGCACCGGCGAACGCCCGATACACCGTGGTGCCGAGCGTCCGCGCGGTGTAGGTGGTGTGGTGGTCCTGCTGCGACTCGACCGATTCGCCGCTGGCAGCGTCGGTGACCGTGTAGCTGATCTCCAAGGTGTCGCCGTCTTGCACCGCGCCGTCGACCGGTGCGAGCTCGGCGCGCTCCTGGCGCATCCGCTCCAGTTCGGCTTCAACGTCTGCGGCGTCAGCCACGACCTCGACCGCCGACAATTCGGCGCCGCGGTAGCCGCTAAACGCCAGCTTGGGGTGGACCTCAAACTGCACCGACACCTGCAAGGGCTGGCCTTTTTGCAGTTCGCTCAAGCGGTCGACCTCGGGGCCAGTCACTTGCTGCACGTCGACCTGCGCCACGGCTTGCGGCACGTGCACCCGCAGCAGTTGATCGAGTACGCGGGCGCGGATGTCGGCCGCAAACATCCGCTCGACCAGGTTGGGCGGCGCCTTGCCGGGCCGAAACCCCTTGATCTGCGCGCGCTGTGCGATTTGGGTGGTGACGGTCCGAAAAGCAACGTCGACGGCAGCCGCAGGCACGGTCAGGTGGACGCGGCAACGGGTCGGGCTCAACAGTTCGTGTTCGACTTGCACAGAGACCTCATGAGGCGGGCGCCGACGCCGTCAGCAGCGGGCAGCGAACCGGGTGCGAGAGGGGGGACTTGAACCCCCACGCCGAACGGCGCCAGAACCTAAATCTGGTGCGTCTACCAATTTCGCCACTCTCGCAAATTGTTCCGGTTCAGAAGGTTGTTCAGGTTTGGCAGGTTGTTGCGGCCGAGCGCGTGGTCGCGGGTGCCCAACTTGTTCGGGCCCCGCACACCTGCTGCCGTGCGCTCGGTCGCGGTCGCGCAGGTTGCCGCAAGGAGCGAACAGCAGGCAGCTGTGGCGTTTCGGGTCCGAAGTGGCGTTTCGGGCCCAAAGTGGCGTTTCGGGCCCAAAAACGCCTGCGCCGGCGACGGCGACCAGGACCCATCGGGCCCGAAATCGCGCGCGCCGGCGCCGTGGTGCCCCCTGAGTGGCTCGAACACTCGACCTACGGATTAAGAGTCCGCTGCTCTACCAGCTGAGCTAAAGGGGCGTTGCAAAATGTCGTCGTCCCGCGTCCGTTTCGCGCGCCCGGCAGGATTCGAACCTGCGACCTGCGGATTCGAAGTCCGATGCTCTATCCAGCTGAGCTACGGGCGCTCGGTGGTCGTGTTGCGCCTGACGGATGCCAGACACAGGCCGCATGGCCGGCTGCGAGCCCCGCTGGTAGCCCGGAACGGAACGGTTGCACGAAACGTGTGGCGCTGCGGCATCGAATGGCGTTGCGGGTTTGAATGGCGTTGCGGCTTTGAGTGGCGTTGCGGCTTTGAATCGCACCGAAGCGGCGCACGCTTCGGCCCAGGCTGCCGGCGGATGACCGGCGCGGGGTGGATGAAGGGGCTTGAACCCTCGACATCGGGATCCACAATCCCGCGCTCTACCAGCTGAGCTACATCCACCGCTGGCGGAGCGCAAGGATACGCCAGCGACCGCCAACGTCAAGGGTCGGTGGCGCAAAAAACCGCGCGAGGCAGCGGCTCCAGTCGACCAACTTCTCGCGATTTTTATGGATACTCAAGCAGTTGAGGCGACCAACCCCGGTCCGCCACCGCCGCGTGACGACCGCGACAGCCGCCTGTCGCAGCCAGCCGGCAGCTTGGTGCGCGATCACGTTGCCGCGGCCGCCGCGCCTGCTACCGTGACCAGACGGCCGGCGGGAATAACGGGCCGCGGCCCGGGATTTGAGCTAGCGGTCCGGCCCCTACGGGCGCAACGGCCAGACAGGGAATCGACAACATGATCCATCTTTTCAATCCATTGCGCCGCCAGCGCAACGCCTTTGAGCAAGAGGCGATGCCGCACCTGGAAGCGCTGCACACCTACGCGCTGCACCTGAGCCGCGACCCGGCCGACGCCGACGATCTGGTGCAAGAGACCTACATCAAGGCGCTGCAAAACTGGGGTTCCTACGAACAGGGCACCAATTGCCGCGCGTGGCTGTTTCGGATTTTGACCAACACCTACTTCAATCTGCGCCGCACCCGCCGGCGCCACAACCCGGTCGACATCGACGCCACGCCCGACCTGCAGATGCAGGCCGCCGAGGCCTCGCAGGAATCGGGCATCTACCGGCCGATCGACCTGCAGTTGCTCGACGGCGTGGTGTCGCGGCACGTGCAAGAAGCAATCGATAGCTTGCCTCCCGAGTTCCGCTCGGTGCTGCTGCTCGCCGATTTGCAGGACTTTTCGTACAAGGAGATCGCAGAAGTACTCGACTGCCCGGTGGGCACGGTGATGAGCCGGCTGTACCGCGCCCGCCAGGCCATGCAAAAGCAACTGGTCGATCACGCCATCCGCGAGGGTATCGTCAGCCGGCCGCCGGTGGACGAGGCCGGGGTCATCGACATGGACGCTTTCCGGCTGCGCGCGCGCAAGGTCGCTTCGTAGGGAACTGCCCCAGACGGACAAATCCTAATTCTGCAGGGAACACCCAGATGAATTGCCAGGAAGTCAACAAGTTCAGCCAGACCTACCTTGACGGCGAGTTTGCCAGCCACGAGCGCGGCGAGTTCGAGGAGCACCTGCGGCGCTGTCCGCCGTGCAAGATGGCGGTCGATCGCGAGAACCAACTGCGCGATGTGGTGGCCCGCCACCTGCGACCCGCACCCTGCGCGGTGCGCTCTGCCCATACGGCCGCCTTGCGCGGCAAGCTGTGCGCGCAGTTCGACCGGCTGGAGCGCCAGCAGCGCAACCGGGCGATTGGCACCACTGTGGCTTCGGTCGCCGTGGTGGCGGTCGCAGTGATCGCCCTGTACGGCGTGCCCGCCGATCGCAGTCAACCGGCCGCCGCGCAACCGATCGCACAGCAGCCGCCCCGCGCGCGCCAGGCCGAACCGCGGGTAGCGCAGCCGCAAGCGGTAGCCGCCGCGCCGGTGCCGCAGGCCGTGCCGCAGGGCGCAGCGCTGCCACAGGCTTTGCCCGCGCGCGTGCCCGTGCTGGCGGTAGCGGCACCGGCGGGCCAGCCGCAGGTGATGCCGGTCTCTGCGCGCGTGGATCTGGGCTTGGATCGCGGTCGCGACGACGCGCCAGTTGCCGCGGCGCGAGCGGATTTCGCCGGCGATCGCAGCGCCTTGGGCGCACTGCGCAGCCCGCAGGCCCTGCGACAGCTGGTGCAGGTGCACCTGGCCAATTTGCAGCCCGAGGTCACCGGTTCGCCGCTGCGCATCCAGCGCTACCTGCAAGCGCGCGTCGACGGCTTGGGAGCGCTGCCACTGGCACAAGGCGCCGGCGTGCAGCTGCTCGGCGCACGCATCCATTTGCTGGGCAGCCAGCCGGCAGTCATTTACCAGTATGTGGCATTTGGGTCGGCCCTGACGGTGGTCAGCCGACCGCGCACGGCCGGCGATGACGACCAAACCGAGGCCTTGGAACCCGATGCGCGCACCCCGAGCGGCCTCTTGCTCGATCGCCACCATGGCCTGCACCTGCTGCACGCGGTAGGTGCCGACCGGGTGCTGACGCTGGTGGGCGAACTGGCGCCGCAGGCGATGGTGCAGCTGTTGCCGTCCACGCCGATATTGTGAATCAGGGCCGGTTCGATCGACAGACAGCAGCGCCAACGGTTGCGCGCAGTGGTTTGACGCGCGCGGCCCCTGGGCTTACCCTACCCGCCCGGCGCCCGACCGCCGGCAACACGGTAATAACCGCATGATCTCAAAGAGGCTTCTGCTTTCCGCGCTTTTGCTCTTGCTGTGCACGGGTGGGTGCGGCCCCGGCTACCTCGACGCGGGCAAGAAAATCCCGGCCACCGACCAGAACAAACAGGTGTTCGAGGTGGTCAAGACCTACCACGGCGCGGTCGAGGCCAAAGACGTGGACACCATCCGCACCCTGGTGTCCAAGCGTTATTTCGAGAACGGCGGCACCACCGACGACCCGAGCGACGACTACGGCTACGACAAACTCATGCCGCGGCTGGAGATGCTGGTCAAGAACGTCAAGCGGGTGCACCTGGCCATCCAACTGCGCGACATGGAAGTCAGCGGCGACGCGGCGTGGGTCGAGTACTTCTTTTCTGGTCGGACGCTCATCAGCGAAGGCAGCACCGACGCCTACGTCAAGACCGACGACACCATGCGGATGCGCTTTGCCAAAGAAGGCGGCAAGTGGCTCATCGTGGGCGGTTTGTGAATTTGGCGCCGCAAACGTGAACCTGGGGCCCAGCTGAGGCGTCTGCGACGTGCGTCCCCGGTGGGACGCGGGGGGGACCGTGGTGACGACGGCGCGCAGCACACACAAGTCGTGCCGTCTCTGGCAGGGGTCGTGTCGTCCCGGGCGGTGGTCGTGCCGTGCCAGGGCGCTGGCCTGGCTGCTGGTCGGAATTGTCAGCGCGCTCGGGGTCCTTGACGGCGCAGTCGGGCACGCAGCAGAGCCGACCGCCACCGAGCGCGAGCTCACAGAGCACGTGCTGCGCGGCAACCGCGAGGCGGCCAAGAAACTGCTACTGCAGACCGCGCGCGCGCGCAGCGCCAAAGAGCCCAATGCCGCGGTCGACCTGGCGGCGCAAGCGTGGACGGCAACGGAAGCCCGCGGCCTCGCGCGGCTGTGGCTGCTCGAAGGCAACCTGGCGGGTGCCCGCCGGGTGCTGGCGCCTCATGGGGGCGCCAAGGCCGATCCAGAGACGCTTTTGGTGGCCGCCGACCTCGACCGGCTGGGCAGCGATGCGGCGACGGGTCTCAAGGCGCTGACCAAGGCCGCGACCGCCCATCCGCGCAGCCTGCCGCTGCGGGTCGCGCTTGGCGAAGCGCTGGTGCAAGCGGGCAAAGCGGCACAGGCGCGCAAGCTCCTCGACCCGTTGGCTGATTTGTACCAAGACGGTGCGGTGACCGAGACCGACGATCTGGTTGCGGTCGCGCGTTCTCTGGCGCTGAACGGCTATTTCAAGGACGCGCTGTCGGTGCTCGACAAAGCCGAAGACGGTGCAACGGAGCCGGCCGAGCAGTTGGCCGTGCAGTTGGCCCTGGGCGAGCTTTTCCTGCAGAAATACAACTACCGCGACGCCGACGTGGCTCTGCGAAAAGTGCTCGCGATCAATCCACACCACCCGGCGGCGCAAACGGGTCAGGCGCGCATCGATCTCGCCAGCGACGGCGACGAGTCCAAGGCCCGCCAACGCCTGGACAAGCTGCTGGAACACGCACCGGGCTGGCTGCCCGCGGTGGCGCTGCGCGCGGAACTCGCCATGCAGGACGAGGACCTGGCGGCTGCGCGCACCTGGATCGACAAGGGCCGCAAGCAGCGCCCTGATCACCCCGATTTGTTGTACGCGCTTGGCGCCCTGGCCAAGCTGAGCGACGACGCGGCGTTGTGGCAATTGGCGGTGACCGAGGTCGACAAAGTCAACCCGGCGGACGGCAACCTGTACTACGTGACCGCCGAGCATTTGGAACACGCCCACCGCTACCGCGAGGTGCGCGAGCTGCTGCAAGAGGCGCTCAAGCGCGACGGAGACCACCACCGGGCGCGCGCGGCGCTTGGCATGGCGTGGGCGCGCGTAGCAGAAGACGCCAAGGCCAAAAAAGAACTGGAAGCTGCGTTTGCCGCCGACCCGTACGACGTGCGCACTGCCAACCAACTGACGATGCTGTACGACGATGTGCTCAAGCACATGCCGGTGCTTTCCGGACCGCTGGTCGACCTGCGGGTGCACAAGAAAGAGCGCAAGGTGCTCGAGCGCTCGGTGCTGCCGTTCTTGCAACAGAGCATTGAGCAACTGGACAAGGCCTATGGGTTTTCGGCCAACCGACCGCTGGTGGTCGAGATTTTTCCCACCCCGCAGCAGTTCGCCGTGCGCACGGTTGGCCTGCCGCAAATGGGCGCGCACGCGGTGTGCTTTGGCCACCTGGTGACCTCGCGCTCGCCGGTCGGCGAGCCGTTCAATTGGAAACTGGTGCTGTTTCATGAGTTGAGCCACGTCTACCACATCCAGGTCACCGACGGCCGGGTGCCGCGCTGGCTGACCGAAGGCCTGGCGATGATGGAGACGGTGTGGGCCAATCCGCGCTGGCGGCAG
>CAXRHS010000535.1:0-4139 GCA_964230235.1 Myxococcota bacterium | reverse complement strand
GGATTTTGTATTTGATTACTTAGCCTTGCGCAGGCAAGGCTTTGCACACCTAGGCCGCGGCTTCAGCGGCCGGCAGTATTTGCGAGGTGTGTCTGAGCACCATCCCGCCGGTCGCCCCCATTTCAGGAACCACACCCCGGCTGCGCCGAATGCCGCGTCCAACGTACCGACAAAAGCCCAGCGACAGCCAGCGAAAACCCAATCCAATGCTGCGGATCGGCGCCGTCGCGCACGGCATAGTGCAGGCACGCCAGCACCGCCACGGCGTAGATTGCGCGGTGCACGCGCTGCCAGCGCGCCCCGCCCAGCCAGCGCATCACCGGCAGCGGCGTGGTGGCCGCCAAAAGCAGCAAACCCACAAACGCGGCCAGACCGAGCAGCAGCCACGGCGTCGCCAGCAGCTCTGTCAAGATTACCTTGAGATCAAACGACTTCTCGCCAAACACCCACACGCCCACATGCAGCACGGCGAGGGCGAAAGCGGTCAATCCAAGCCGCTTGCGCCAGCGTCCGGGCCAGGACGCCCCGGTCCACCACCTGAGCGGCGAGCAGGCCAGCGTCGCCACCAGCCAGCCCAGCGCCCAGAAGCCCAGTTGGTTGGCGATCCATAGCGCGAGCGACGGCGCCGGGTGCTCACCCTTGGGCTGCGGGCCAATGTGCCATGACCACGCGATCTGGCCGACCGTGCAGGCAACGCCCAGCCAATAGCCGACCAGGGGCCGGCGATCCGCGATCGCTACCACGGTGGAACCGTTGCTACCTTGCTGTTTTGGCTGGCCGCAACATCGCCAGACCCGCCTTGAGTTCGTCGCGCGGGTAGTCGGTCATACGGCGGAATTCCTGACCTGCCTTGAGCACTTCGCCGCCGTCCAGCGTGACGCACTCGCCGGTCATCCACGCGTTCATCGGGCAGAGCAGGTACGACGCGAGATTGGCCAGCTCGGCCGGTTCGCCAAAACGGCCCAGCGGCACCTGGCGCAGCGCTTCGTCGTGGGCATCGGACGGCATCAACCGACTGAAGGCACCTTCGGTCGGGAACGGCCCCGGCGCGATGGCGTTCAAGCGAATGCCATAGGTGGCCCACTCGACCGCCAGCGATTTGGTCATCACCAGCACGCCGGCCTTGGCGCACGCACTCGGCAACACGAACGCGGAACCCGTCCACGCATAGGTGGTGACAATCGACAGCACCTGGCCCTTGGTGCCGCGGCCAATCCAGCGGCGGCCGAGTTCGCTGGTGCAATGGAACGTGCCATGCAGCACGATCTTGACCACCGAGTCGAAGGCGTTGGGCGACAGGTCCTCGGCGCAGGCCAAAAAGTTGCCGGCTGCATTGTTGACGAGCGCGGTGACCGGGCCGAGTTGAGCCTCAATGGCATCGACAGCAGCTGAAACGCTTTGTGGATCGCGCACATCGCAGCGGGTCCACGCCGCGGTGCCGCCCGCTGCGGTGATGGCCTGCACGGTCTGTTGCAGCGGTTCTTCGCGGCGACCCGCCACGGCGACCTTGGCGCCCAAGGCCCCCATGCGCTCGGCCATCGCCCGGCCCAGGCCGGTGCCGCCGCCGGTGATGAACACGACCTCGCCGGCCAGCAAGTTGCTCTGGAACATCGGAACTCCGCTATTTTTTGGCGCGAATGACCGCGCCCAGGCCGTCGATGCGCACGATCGTCATCGGCTCCTTGACGCTGGCCGGATCGAACGGCCGACCCTGCTCGTCGGCCTCGTGCTTGAGCACCTTCTTGGTCGCTTCGAGGTCGAGCACCATCTTGCGCACCATGCCTTCTGCGACCGCCCACTTGCCCTTGGCGGTCTGCGGAAACACCATCACGCCGTCGGTGACCTTGAATTTCATGGTCTTGCCTGGCGCGTCGCTTTTGACCGTAAACCAGCAGCCGGCCATCTGGCACACGTCTTCGACTTCGCCTTCGATGCGCACGCGGCGACCGGCGTATTTCTCCGGGTTGGCCGCCAGTTCGCTGACGGACACCGACTCCGCCAGCGTCACGCCCTGGCCATACTTGTCGCCATCGAGCGCCTGGGCCGGACCGTGCTCGGCGGCGACCTTGGGGTCAATCTCCACCGCGCACGCCGGATTGGCGGCGTGATCGCAGACGTGCGGCGACGGCTTTTGGCCATCGGCGGGTTGGTCGGCCGGCTGGTTCGGCTTAGGCTCGGTCGGGCCGCCCGGCCTGGGCGCCTGTAGCGAGGTCGGTGGCGCCATCGGCGCGGTCTTCTCGGAGCACGCACCCACGATCAGGGCTGGACACAGCAAAGTCCCGAAAACAAAGCGATTCATCGTGCACTCTGGCCGCGGGGGGCGCGGCGGGGCAAAATTGTACCACGAACTGCGGCCGGGTAGAGCGAAAAAACCGCCGGCTCGCGCGTCCTATCCGTGCGGTGACCGCGGGCGCCGCGTCGTGGTATCTTCGACCCGTCGCCCCGTGGGCGGGTAAGGGACTGGAAAATGGGAACTTGAACAGTCTCGACACACCGCGGAGCCGCGAGTCGGCCTCCAGGGCCGCGAACTGGCGACCCACGAAACAAGCATACGGGCGGCGGAAATGATTGAGTAAATCGTTTCCGGGCCCAAAGGGCACAGACAATGCGCACCTGTTTGGAATGTGGCCACAACACCGACGGCCTGTTCTGCCCCACCGACGGCATGGCCACCATCGTCACCGGCGTGGTGCCCAAGACCGGCGAACTGCCGCTGAACACCGTCTTTGCCGGCCGCTACCGGGTGGTCGGCACGCTCGGCAAAGGCGGCATGGGGGCGGTCTACGACGCCCAGCACACCGGCACCGGCCAGCGGGTGGCGATCAAGACCTTGCTCATCGACACCGTTCACGACCCGGCGGCGGTCAAGCGCTTCTTTCTAGAAGCCAAGATTACCGCTGGCTTGCAGCATCCCAATACGATTCGCGTGTTCGATTTTGGCCAGAGCGACGAGGGCCTTTTCTACATTGCGATGGAGCGGCTGCAAGGGGTCACGCTGGCTGATCGCCTGGCCGAGTATGCGGCCCAAGGCAAACGGATGAGCGAGCAGGAAGCCGCGACCATTGCGTGCGCCGCGCTGCGCAGCCTGGCCGAAGCCCACCGCGTCAACCTGGTGCACCGCGATCTCAAACCGTCGAACCTGTTCTTGCATGACCTTGGCGCGGGCGAGACCGTCATCAAAGTGTTGGACTTCGGCATTGCCAAATCCGGCGACCAGCAGCAGCAACTGACCCAAGCGGGTACCGCGCTGGGGACGCCCGCGTACATGAGCCCCGAACAAGTGATGGGCCAGGCGGTCGACGCGCGCAGTGACCTGTATTCGCTCGGCGTCGTGCTCTACCAGTGCGTCAGCGGCCGGGTGCCGTTTCGCGGCGACTCGACGTTCACGGTCTTGATGATGCAAGTCAACGAGGCTGCCCCGGACCTGACGCAGGTCGCGGGCGTCAGCGCCGTGTTTGCGCAACTGGTCGGCAAGGCGCTGGCCAAGCGGGCGGACGAACGCTATGACACAGCCACCGCCATGCGCGAGGCACTGGAGCCGTTGGCCCGCGGCGAACACCTGCACGCGCCCGGCGCTGCCGGCATTGCGCCCGCGCAGGTCGCGCCGCCAACTGGCAACCGCGACCAGGTGGCCACGCGCCCGCCCGCACCGGTGCAGGTTCCCGCGCCGCCGCCGCTGCCACCCCGTGCGGTCAAAGGCTTTACCAACGCCGCCGTCAAGCCGCCCGAGCCACCGCCTCGCCGGTCACTGGTGCCGCTGTATCTATTTGGGTTTTTGGCCGTGGTCGGCAGCCTTGCGGTCGTGTTCTGGCTGCACGGCCGCGCGCCGGAAGGCGAGACCCCTGTGCCCATGCCGGCCGCCGCCGCGTTGCCGGCGCCCGCTGCGGCATCAGCGCCCGTTGCTGTGCCAGCGCCGCCACCTGCGCCCGTACCCGCGCCGGCCCCCGCGCCGCCGCCCCTGCCCGCGGCTGCGGTTGCGCCGCCTGCTGCGCCCGACGTCGCTCCAGCCCCAGACACGGTGCCCGCCGCTGCAGAGGCACCGCCGCCGCCCGCCGACGTCGCGCCGGCCCCGGCCGCCCTCGCAGTGCCGGTGGCCGCGCCCTCGCCAGCCGAGGCCAAGCCCAAGCCCAAACCCAAGC
>CAXRHS010000534.1:0-7503 GCA_964230235.1 Myxococcota bacterium | reverse complement strand
GCCCTCGGTCGTCAACAGCATGGTGGCCACCGACGCCGCGGTCGGCAGCGCCACCCGGACCACCTGGGTCGGATCGATGACGCCGGCGACGACCAGGTCGCCATAGACACCCTTGCCGGCGTCAAAGCCGAAGTTGCCGCTCTGCGCGCGCACCGTCTCGACAATGACCGAGCCTTCTTCGCCAGCGTTGGCCGCGATCTGGCGCAGCGGCTCTTCGAGCGCGCGCCGCAGGGCTTTGACCCCGTGATCGCGATCGTCGCCGAACTTGACGCCGTCCAACGCCTGCGAGGCGCGCAGCAGCGCCACGCCACCGCCGGCCACCACGCCTTCGGCCACCGCAGCGCGCACGGCGTGCAGGGCGTCTTCGACGCGGGCCTTCTTCTCCTTGAGCTCAATCTCGGTCGCGGCACCCATCTTGACGACGGCGACGCCGGCCGCCAGCCGCGCAAGGCGCTCTTCGAGTTTCTCTTTGTCCCAGTCGCTCTTGGTGACCTCGATCTCCTTGCGAATCTGACTGATGCGCGCCTCGACTTCGGCCTTGTGACCGCTGCCGCCGACCACGATGGTCTTGTCCTTGGTGACCTTGACCGACTTGGCGCGGCCCAACTGGCGCAGCTTGACCAACTCCAGCTTCTCGCCGATCTCCTCGCTCAGCACCTGGGTGCCGCACAGAATCGCGATGTCTTGCAGCATGGCCTTGCGGCGGTCGCCAAAGCCCGGAGCCTTGACCGCGCACACCTGCAACTGACCGCGCAGCTTGTTGTACACAAGCCCGGTCAGCGCCTCGCCTTCAACTTCTTCGGCGATGACCAGCATCGGGGCGCCGGACTGCTTGAGCTGCTCCAGCAGCGGAATCAGATCGCGCAGGCTCGAGACCTTCTTTTCGTGGATGAGGATGAACGGGTTCTGCAGATCCGCTTCCATCCGGTCGCCATCGGTCACGAAGTACGGCGAGATGTAGCCGCGATCGAACTGCATGCCCTCGACCGTCTCGAGCGTGGTCTCAAAGCCCTTGCCCTCTTCGACCGTGATGACGCCGTCCTTGCCGACTTTCTCCATGGCGGTCGCCAAGATGGAGCCGATGGACTCGTCGCCGTTGGACGAAATGGTCGCCACGCGCTCGATGTCGCGGTTGCCGTCGATGTCGCGGCTGAGCTTGTGCAGCTCGTCGGTCACGGCGGCCACGCCGGCCTCGATGCCGCGCTTGATCGCCATCGGGTTGATGCCCGCGGCGACCAGTTTGCCGCCCTCGACCACCAGGGCCTGGGCCAGCACGGTGGCGGTGGTGGTGCCGTCGCCGGCCTGATCATTGGTCTTGGCGGCAGCCTCTTTGACCATCTGCGCGCCCAGGTTGGCGAAGTGCTCGTCGAGCTCAATCTCCTTGGCCACCGTCACGCCATCTTTGGTGATGAGCGGGGCGCCGAACGAGCGGTCGATGACCACGTTGCGGCCCTTGGGGCCGAGCGTGACCTTAACGGTGTTGGCCAGGGTGTTGACCCCGTCCAGGATCGCCGAGCGGGCCTCGGTGCTGTAGAAAATCGCTTTGGCAGACATGGTTGTTGGTCCTTTGGTTCCGCTTGAATCGCGGATCGGTTCGGTTGGGTCGTGCGGCAGGCCGCAATTAGTCGGTGATGACGGCCAGCAGTTCCGACTCTTTGAGGATCAGGAACTCTTCGCCGTCGTACTTGATCTCGTTGCCGCCCCACTTGGCCAGCAGGACTTTGTCGCCGACCTTGACCGCGGGCGCGCGCAGGCCGCCGTCCTTGAGCACCTTGCCCTTGCCCACGGCTTTGACGGTGCCATAGACCTGCTTCTCTTGCGCCGCGCTCGGCAGGAAAAGGCCGCCAGCGGTTTTCTCTTCGGCTTCGGCGCGCTGCACCAGGACGTTGTCATACAGGGGTCGGATGCTCATGTCGTCATTGCTCCCGGCCGCATTGGGGCGGCCGCGTTGGCGGTGTCGAGAATCGTGCGCGTCCGGCGTCGCGCCGCAGACCGTCGCCGGTCTGCACGCCATGGGTGGCGGGTAGCCGCGCGAAATTCTTGCCAAAACACCACTGGTTAGGGGGCCGTCCACTGGACGGCGCGGCAAAGGTAGGACGGGTGCCGGGGGCGTCAAGTGGCCGACAGGCTGCAAGCGCCTAGGTCATCGGCAACTCGGGCCCGCCAGCGTCGCGGTACAGGCCCGCCAACCGACCGGCGACGTTGCGGACCTCGACGAAGCGCCACGCTGGCGGCTCCTGCCAGACATCGGGCGCGACCTCCGCCAGCGCGCACGAAACAGCCGCAGGCAGCGCCTCGGTCGATCCGGACCAGACCTTGACCGCCAACCCCAAGCCGCGATCGGGCACTGCGATGCAGAAGACCCCGCCCGCGCCGATCTTGGTCGCGATTGCCGTCTGGGCGTGGCGCACCACCGAAGCGTCCAAGCGATCGGTGCCCGAGGCGAGTTCTGGGTGCTCGGCCATGGCGCGGCCGATCCGGCCCAAGCGCGTGCGATCCAAGTCGTCGGCCATCGCCTCAGCGACCACCGACCACGCGCGCGCGATCGCGGACAGCGGCAGGCAGAAGGTGGGCACGCCGCAGCCGTCGAGCGCAAGCCCCGGCACCGCCCCGGACCATTCGCGCACGCGCGCGGCGATGTGCTGCTGCAGCGGATGGTCGGGCGGCCGGTAGTCCAGCGGCCACCCCGATCGGCTCGCGGTCGCCAGCATGAAGGCGTGCTTGCCAGAGCAGTTGTTGTGAATATCGCCAAAACGATCGCCCAGGCGCAGTACCTCGTCGGCGCTCGGCGTGTGCATGGGCGGGTGCGGCGCGCAGCGCAGATCGGACTCCGCGACGTCGAAGCGCGCCAGGATCTCGCGCACCCAGCGCAGGTGTACTGGCTGGGCGGAATGCGATGCTGCGCCGACGGCGAGTTCTTCGGCGGCCAGCCACGGATCGCCTAGCAATTCAAGGCAAGTGGCCAGTTGGATGGGCTTTGCTGCCGATCGCCACGGCGTCAGCCCGTCCGGCCCCGCCTGGTACACGATCTGGCCCGATCGCACCGCGATCGCCGACCACGGATGGCGCGACTCGATGCACAGGTCCAGATCGAGCGCGCGATCGCCGTCCACACGCAAGCCGCCGCGGGTCTGCCAGATCCAACGCATTGCCAACCGCTGGCCACCCGGGCCGCGCCAACAGTATTGCAGGTGCGCGCGCTGGGCAATCGCCAGCCGCGAACGGTTGGCAACGAAAAGCGTTGACGCCGCGCGCTTGCGTCGGCAAAATAGCGCCCCCCGTTTGCCCAGCCTTGGGCGGCGTGAACGTCCAATCGTCTCAAACGATTGACCAAATTGGCAAAGAGGGCATGAACAATGGGGTCGGAGACCGGATCGGCGCGCACGTGGCGGCCGGCCTCTGACGCGCAGCCCGAGCCGCGGTTCGGGCGACAGGAATCGAGATGACGACATATGCAATCATTCGCACCGGGGGCAAGCAGTACCGCGTGCAGGCCGGTCAGCAGGTGACGGTCGAGAAACTGACTGGCGAACCGGGCGACACCGTGGTGTTCGACGACGTGCTGCTGGTCGCCGCGGAGGGTCAGGTCCGCGTTGGCGCGCCGACAGTGGCGGGCGCCCGCGTGGTCGGCACCGTCGTCCAGCAGACCCGCGACAAGAAGGTGCTGGTCCACAAGTACCGCCGCCGCAAGAACAGCCGCAAGACCATTGGCCACCGCCAATGGATCACCCGCGTGCGCATCGGTGGCATCGAGGGCTGAACCGGCGCCCGGCGCCCAAATTCGCAAAGGAGTTCGCCACCATGGCACACAAAAAAGGTCAGGGATCGTCGCGCAACGGCCGCGACAGCAACCCGCAGTTCCGCGGCATCAAGGCGTATGGCGGCCAGACCGTCGGCTCGGGCGCGATTCTGGTGCGCCAGGTCGGCTCGACCTGGCACGCGGGCAAGAACGTCGACACCGGCAAGGATTTCACGCTTTTCGCCACCGCTGAGGGCGTGGTGCAGTTCGGCACCGCTGGCGGCCGCAAGACCGTGAGCGTGGTGCCGCAAGCTTAGTTCGCAGCGGCGACTGCGAACCGCTCTGGGGTCCGTCCGCGTCTAAGGACCCGTGTAAAAACGAGTCGATCGACACAAGTGCGGAGCGGAGCGGCGAGTCGACTTGCAAAGTCGCGAGCTTGCGACCCACTTGGCAGGCAACGGGCCAGCGTGGAAAATCGAATAGATTTTACACGGGCCCTAAAGCGACGCGGCAGGTTGGCCGCGCGGAGACAACGGCGACCATGCCGATGCCGCAGGCGACTTGTGCAGGTTCGCGTGGACTTGACCAGGCTCGCGTGGTTGGTTGCCGCCCCCCGAAATGTTTTGCCGTCCCCCAATTGTGTGGAATACTCGGGGGCGGCGGTTGCCGCCGCGCAGCAAGCCGAAGTGATGTGTCGGAACAGGGTTCCGGTGCACGGCGGTCAGCGGCCGGCGACGACGGCAGTCGGGCTGGGCGACGCAGACCTTTGCCCGGCATGGCGGGTGCGTGCCAGCGCAAGTGCTGGCAGGGAAACGTGTCGGCGGTCGTTCTGCCGGCGGCATGTCGGCCGGCGGGGTTTCGACCGCCGCGAGGTTGGCGATGGGCAGTGACGAACGGCGCGGCGGCATCGGGTTTGGCAACCAGCGCCGCGTAGATGGCGGCCGGCCGCCAGTGGACGAAGACGACGGCGGCGAATCGACCCGCGCCATGGACGTGGGCGCATTCGAGGAAGCCGAACAGCCGACCACGTACTCGCGCAGTCCGGCCCCGCCGCCGCCTCCGCGGGCACCTGCAGGACCGTCCCTGCGGCCTGGCGGTCGACCTGGCGCGGGTCCGAGCCGGCCGGCGCCGCCGCCACCGCCAGCGCAGGATGAACCGGAAGAAGAAGCCGCCACGCGCATGCTCGACGCAATGGACGTCGCCGATTTGCCTGGCCCGCCGGCGCGCAGCCACGCGCCACAGCGGCAGCTCGATCTCAAGGTGGTGTCGGGCCCCGATCGCGGCAAGGTGCACAAGCTGGTCGACGGCGACTACCTCATCGGCCGCGGACTGGACTGTCAGATCGTGCTGGCCGACCCCGCCGTGTCGCGCAAGCACTTCCAAGTCCGCCGCAACGGCGATCAGGCCGTCTTGGAAGACCTGGGCGGCCCCAACGGCACCAAGGTCAACGGCGAAAAGCGCGCACGCCACAACCTGGAGCCCGGAGACCAGATCGAAGTCGGCATGACCGTTCTGGAATTTCAGATCGACGGCCAGGGCAAGCGTCAGGGCGATCGCCACACCAGCGCCGAAGAGCGGGCGCACCGCCCCGAGTCGCGCGGCATTGCGCAAGCGCGGCCGGCCGCGCAACAGTCGGGTGGCCCGGGCAAGATGATCGCCATCGTTGCCGGCCTGCTGGTGTTGCTCATCGGCGGCGGGATTGCCGCGTGGCTGGTGCTCGGCGGCAAGGGCGGCGGCAGTACAGAAGCGGGCGCGGAGTCCGAACAGAGCGCCGACTCGCTGGTCGCGGACGCGAAGAAGTCCATTGCAGACAAGGACTTTGTAGCTGCGGTCGCCGCGCTCAAGAAGGCCAAGGAAATCGACAAAAGCCACCCGGAGCTCGGGCCGTTGCTGCGCAAAGCCAGCGGCGAGGCCGACAACCAGGCGATCCTGGAAGAGGCCCGCAAACTCCTCAAGGACGGCAGCGTCGAGGACGCACTGCGCAAGTTAGAGGAAATCAAGGACAAGTCCGACTCTGCCTTCGCGGCCGAGGCGGATGCGGAGTTCAAGGGCGCGCTGGGCAAGTTTGTCGCCGACAAGCTGACGGAGGCCAAGAAGGCGCAGACGGCGGGCGACACTGCAAAGGCGCAAGCCGCCCTCACCGCAGTCTTGGAGCACGAACCAGGCAACGCCGAGGCCAGCCAGTTGCAGGCAGCCCTGGGCGGGGGCGTCGCGCCGACGCCGGCCGCAGCCGCCGATGCCGGGGCAGCAGCGGCTCCGGCCGCCGACGCTGGAGCTGCCACACCTCCGCCTGCACCTGGCGCCGACACGGCTGCTGCCGCCCCCGCAGCTGCTGCCGCCGTCGACAACAAGGCGGGCGCAGCGCCGGCCGCTGGCGCTGCCGATCCGGGTGGCGCCAAGAAGGCAGACTTCGACGCGGGCCTCAAGGCCTACGGCGCGCGGCAATTCTCGGCGGCGGTGCAGGCCTTTGACGCCATCGCCAACGGCCCGTTCCCCAAAGACGAAAAGAAGAAGGCGGCGACCTTTGCGGCGGCGGTCAAGAAAGCCGAAGCAGCGTGGAACGAAGCCCAAGCCGCGGCCGGCAACCCGAAAAAGGCCGCGATGGCGTGGAAGACCATGCGCGAGGCCGACGGTGACGTCAACGGTGCGCACAAGGCGCACTGTACCGACCAGTTGATCAAGGCGTACGTCGCGGCCGCCAAGGCAGCGCGCGCCGCTGGCAACTGCCAAGAAGCGGTGGAGCAAGCCGAAGAAGCCAACAACTACACCGCCACCGGCACCCACCCGGAGACCAAAGCGGTCATCGAAGGTTGCAAGGCCGACGGCAAGAAGCTGCTCGATCAGGCCGAAGCCGCGCTCGCCGCCGGCAAGGGCCAGGTGGCCAAAGAGCTGGCCATCAAGGCCGAGAAAATCCTGGGCATGGATCCATTGGCGCAAAAAGCCAAAGACATCCAGAAGAAAGCCGCAGCGGCGGGCCACGGCGACGAGTAGCGCCGCCGCACACAACCCGGTCAGTCGACCGCCAGCCCAATGCCTTCCGCCAAAAAAGCCGTCACCTGCCCCAATTCGCGGACCAGCGGAGCCGGCGGCAGTGCGGCCAGCAGACCCGGACCATAGGCGCTGGCCACCAGCCTCGGGTCGAGCACGGCCACCACGCCGCGGTGGCGCTGGCTGCGAATCAGCCGGCCAAAGCCCTGGCGCAAGGTCAACTCTGCGGCGGGCAGGCTGACCGCCTCGAACGCCCGCCGCCCTTGCGCCTGGGCTTGCGCGCCGCGCGCTTGGACCAGCGGATCGTCGGGCGGCGGAAACGGGATCTTGTCCAACACCACCACCCGCACTGCGGTGGCCGGCAAATCGACGCCATGCCAGAAGCCCAGCGTCGCCGCCAGCACGGCGGGTTGCCGCTCGCAGAACGCGGCGAGCAATTGCTCCTTGGGTGCGTCGCCCTGCGCCAGCACGTCAAACGGCAGGGCGGGGCGCAGGGCCGCAACCGCTTCGTGCAAGGCCCTCGCGCTCGAAAACAGCGCCAGCACGCCACCCGCCGACGCCATGGCCAGATCGCACACATGGCGCACGACCGCCGCGGCGCGGCCGTGGGCAAACGGCCCCGGCAACCCGTGCGGCACATACAGGCGACACTGGCGCGCAAAGTCGAACGGGCTCGCGACGCACAGCGTCAAGGTGTCGTCCGGCAAGCCGAGCTGACCCACCGCATGATCAAAGGCGCCGGCCGTGCGCAGCGTGGCCGAAGTCCAGATGCGAAC
>CAXRHS010000533.1:0-2335 GCA_964230235.1 Myxococcota bacterium | reverse complement strand
GGTCGGCGACCATGACCGGCGCATCCGCGAAGTCGAGGTCACGCGCGGCAAGCACAGCACGCAACTGGAGGCGCTATGAGCGAGGAATGGATTACAGCCGCCGCACGTCGCAGGCTGGCTGAAACCTTGGAGCGCAACCGCCGCGCGCAACCGCCGGAAGGTGGCGCTTACGGCGCTCCGCCTCAAGTCGTCGCCACCATGCTTGGCGCAGGGCAGGTTGTGGGGCGCGGATACGACGAATTGAGCGAGCGGGCAAAGGCGGCGGTGGCGTGGCTTGAAGAACAGAGCCACGACCCGATGGTCCAAAAGGCGTTGGAGTTGGCGATGATGGGCGGGCAGCGCGGGGTTGTCGGTTCTGGCGGCATCCGTCAGTCTCCATACACCCAGGCGCAGGCGGATCGGTCGTTTGACCGCGCGGAGGCCTGGGGCGATCTGCGCTCCGCGCAACACGCGCCAGATAATGCGCCATGGTTGCGCCAAGACGTGCCGCCTGGGGCGCGCGGGCGTGGACAAGTGGACAACTGGAACAAGGAGCAGACACGCATGGCAGCCAACAAGCTGGCGGCAATCAAGGAGGGGTTGAAACGCCAGGGTGCCATCGACCGCGAGGCGATCGACGCCGCAAGGCGCGAAGCGGAAATCCCTGGCGCGTTCGGCTCCAACCCGGCGGCAACGGCGGTCGGCGGCGGCGCAATTCTTGGCCGCGATCTCGGTCCGCGCTTTGCCGCGTGGTTGCGCGGAGAGGGGGAGAAGCGATGAACCCGCACTTTTACGGCCTGCAAGTCTGCGGGTTTCTGCCAACCAGCATCACCAGCCCCGACGCCAGCAACGCGATCCGCGACTGGCAAGAGGCGCACGGGCTTGTGGCCGATGGCGTCATCGGGCCTGTGACGGCTGACGCCATGCACGTTGACGCCTGCGAGCGGTTGGGGGTCGCGCTGACGCCCAACTTCACCGCCGCCGAATTCCTGCAAGGGGCGACCTTGCCGCCGGGTTGGAACGACCGCCTGCGCCGCACCGCGAGGATGGCAGAGGTCATCCGGCGCGACGTGTTCGGCGGCGTGGCGACCGAGGTTCTGGCTGGCGGCGGCTTCCGGCTGGAGTCTGGCGGCAACGGGCAGGCCACCAAGTCGCAGCACCTGTACATGCGCGCCGCGGACCTTCGCCCGACCAAGGACGGCACCGGCACGCCCATCGCGGACTGGTACGCTCGCATCGACGCCATGCAGGCCGACGGTCGGCTTGAGGTCGGCGGGTGCAAGGTGTACCGCGACCAAGCGCGCCCGTTTGCGCATGTGGACTGGCGCGGCAATCGCGCGAGGTGGTGATCATGGTTCCCCCGATTCCCAAGCTCCCCGCCACCGACGCCAGCGGTCTTGCTGCCGCGGTCGGCGTTCTGTTTGTCGTATGCGCGGCCGTGGCGATGCTGTGGGGTGCCGCGGCGACGCCTCCACCGCCGGCACCGGACGGGTGGCCGCCGCCCGGGGATGTGGTCGAGGCGTTGCCGGTGCAGGCGACGCCAGTTGTTGCGGAATCTGCAACAACTCCGACCGTGGCGGTTGACCCGTCGCCTGTGACCGCCACGCTTTGACGCCAGCGCCTGACCCGCGTATCCTGACCACGCCTGCCGGCGCTGTGTTGGTTGGCTAAGGGCCGGCGGTCGAGAAAGCACGACCGGCCCCCAAACGAGGCGGCATGAGCGTTGACCCAGACAAGCACATCCTGCAAAGCAAGATCCTGTGGGCGTCGGTGGCGTCGGCGGGTCTGTCCACGCTTGCCGCAACCCTGACCAGCCCGGACGACGTTCCCAGCGTGGTCCTCAAGCTGATCTCGGCGGGTGCCGCGATGGCCAGCGTTGCGGCGGCGATCTTCCGGGGCATGGACCAGTCCACCGCCAAGAAGCGCGACGAGGCCACCCGCGAGCATCGCGTGATGCCGTGAGACTACTGCTTGCCGCCTGCCTGCTGCTCGCCGCCTGCGGCCCGCGTGTGCGGCAAACCTGCGATGTGGGACTCTGGCCGCACCCCAGCGGCAAGCCCAAGCCGGCGGGCACCATCCTGGTCAAGTGCGACGGCAAGGTCCAGGTGCGGATTGACGCCGACAGCGTAGCAAAGCCATGACGCTCTGCACGCACGACACCCTTCGCCGTCTGCCGACGCTGCCGGTGCAATACCGTTGCGAGTGCGGGCAAGATTTTGCCGTCGAGTCAGTTGAGCGGATGACCGACGACGCTATCCGGGCGAGGTTCCGGCGCATGAGGGGGCTGACCGACGATGATCAGACGCAGCGCGACCTTGCCGACCTTGCGCGGAGCGACGCGGCATGACCGAAGATC
>CAXRHS010000532.1:0-2910 GCA_964230235.1 Myxococcota bacterium | reverse complement strand
GGCCCTGGCGGAGCAAGCCAAGTCGCGGGCCGCTGCCGGTGTCGCACGCCTGGATGTGGTGACCCAAAGCGGCGCGCGCGACGAGGCGCTGGCCAAGGCTTTGACGACTGCGGGCCTCAAGAACGCCGGTACGGTGTTGGCAATTGGCAGCGGCAAGGCGGACTTTGCGGCGCTTGGTCGGGCGACCTTGAATCCATTGGACATCTCGGTCGAGGGTGCCGAGTGGGTCTACCCCGAACACGTCGATGGCGTGCAACCCGGCGAGTGGTTGCTGGTCTACGCCGGCTTGCCGGCCGCGACACAGGCGGTGGTCAAGGTGGCGGGTGGAGCGACCTTTCAGCCCAAGCTGGCGCCGCGCGAGCTGGAGGGCGCTCTGCTGGAACGCGCCGCGGTCGGTGCGCGCATCCGCCGCTTGGAGGCGCAGCAGGAGGCCGCCAAGGACGAGCTGGCCGCGGTGCTCAAGGACCAGATCGTGGACCTGAGCGTGCGCAACCGCGTGCTGTCGCGGCACACGGCGCTGCTGGTGCTGGAAAACGATGGCGAATACGCGCGCTACAAGATCGACCAGAAGGCGCTGGCCAACATCTTGTTTGTGACCGGCGACGGCCGCGCCGTGCTCGCCGATCGCGTCAATGCCTATGGCCTGGTCGAAGTGGCCAAACGGCAACCAGACGGGCGCGACGAGCCCGGGCAGGAAGAACTGCGGCCGGGCAAGGCGTTGGAGATGCGGGATCCGGAGCCGCATGAGGCGGGCGGCGCGGACAGTCCGGCACCGACAGTGCGACGCGAGGAAGCGGCGCGCGACCGCGGGGGCAACTTGGATCGCGATCTGGAGCGCGCGGCACCGGCGTCCGCGGGTGGCGCGCCTGGCGCACCGGCACCTGCGGCAGAGTCCGCACCGCGAAGTGAAGAGCGCAAGGCACGCGCCGCAAAGGTCGAGTCCAAGTCAATCGCGGGAGCGTTCCGGGATCTGGGCGGTTCGACCAAGTTTTTCCAAGAAGCGGGAGAGGGCGAACCTGGCGACGCGGTCGCGAAGAACTTCGGCGGCGCCGGTGGCAGCAACGCGGACGGCGACCGACCCGCGGCGCGCGTTCGCATCCCGGCAGCGAGCGGTGAGCGCGGCGTGCAGATCAGGATGACCGCTGAGACAACGGGTTCTGGCGAGGGGAAGGCGGATATCGCGCGGGTCGTGTCGCGCAAGAATTCAGCCATCCAGCGCTGCTTCGAGGCAGCAAAGCGCGAGAACCCCAACGTCAGCGGCAAAGTAAAGGTAACCTTCACGGTCGGCACCGAAGGTATGACCGTCGCCGTCGGCGTGGCCGGCGCAACCGGCCCGTTTGCCGATTGCATCCGGTCCAAGTTTGAGTCGATCCGCGGTTTGCCGACGCTGTCGTCGCCGCAGACCTTCACCCAGAACTACGTGTTCGTGGTGGATGAAGGCCTGCAGCAGGGCTCGCCGCCGAGCGGCAGCGGTTGGGTGCCGCCGCCACCGCCGCCCCCACCCCAAAAACGTCCACACGCCCAACGCGCCGCCGCCCGGTGGGTCTCGGCCCCCAACACGCCCGAACCGCCGGGCGTCCGCTACGAGCGGTTGTCAGAAGGCCTGCGCGCCAACGCCGCTGTTGCTGTCCTGGCCGAAGCCAAGGCCTGGCGCAAAGAGGCACCGACGGAGTTGCTGGCCCTGGTCATCCTTGGTCGCGCCCACGCCGCGGCCGGCGAACCCGAGCAAGCTGCGCGGGCCTTTGGGTCCATCATTGACCTGTACCCTGGCCGCGCAGACCTGCGGCGCTATGCGGGCAACTTGTTGGAATCCACCGGCGCGCCTGGCCTCGCGCTGGCCCTGGACAGCTATCGCGTCGCGCTCAAAGACCGGCCCGACCACCCGTCGGTGTTCCACGCCACCGCGATGGCGCTGGCGCGGGCCGGCCGCTACTTGGACGCGATCGATGTCGCAGTCGAGGGCCTGTCGGCGCCCAAGCGCTCCGGCAACTTCAACGGCAGTGAGCGCATTTTGCAGGACGACATCCACCAATTGGCGGCGGCTTTCCTGGCGCAAGACCCCAACGGCGTTCCACAGTTGCTGGAACACGCCAAGACCTACGCCCCGGCCGGTCTGGACCCCGGCAAGCCTGCCGATGGCGGCGAGGCGAACCTCAAAGTGGCGCAGGCGCTGGCGCTGGTCGGCATTCGCTTCATCCTGACCTGGGAGACCGATGCCAACGATGTCGACTTTCATGTCGTCGACGCCTACGGCGAAGAGGGCAGCTATCGCAACAAGCGACTGCGCAGCGGCGGCGAGCTCTATACCGACATTACCAGTGGCTACGGGCCAGAGAGCTTTGCCATCGCCAAGCCGTGCGGTTTCCCGTACTTGCTGTGGGCGCACTACTACCGCATGGGGCCGATGGGCTTTGGCATGGGCCGCGTGCAGGCGATTCGCTTTGACGGCAAGACGTTCGCCTTTGACGAACGGCCATTTGCGATCACCCGCGACCGTGCCGATGTGCAGTTGGGCGAGTTCGCCGCTGCGGCGGACGATCCTGCCGAATGCCCGCAATTCCGGCCGCAAGGGGCGCTGGAGATGCGCAAGTAGGCATTGCCCATGACTGCATCGACGATTGCCCCGGCCGTGCTTGCCGACCTGGTCGCTGCCGTGCCTGCGCGCCTCAAGAAGCGCCTGGATGGCGACCCGAACCTCGCGCGGGCGTGGACCTGGACGCAATCGGGCGACGCGACGCTGGTCGCCACCGACGGCGGCGAAACGGTCACTTTGCGCGGTGACGCGATTGTCGCCATGGACCAACTGACGTGCACGTGTCTGCTGTCGCCGCGATGCCTGCACGTGGTCGCGGTGGCATCGCTGCTTGAGTTGGCCGACCGGTCGCTTAGGGGTGTCGACAGCCAACCTTC
>CAXRHS010000531.1:0-2323 GCA_964230235.1 Myxococcota bacterium | reverse complement strand
GCACTTGCCGGCCTGGCAGGTGTCGCCCAGCGTGCACGGTTTGCCGTCTTCGCATGCTGTGCCCTCCAAGACTTGCGCGTTGCTGCACTTGCCGGTCTTGGGATCGCAGGTGGCCTCTGTGCACGGATTGTCGTCTCCCGTGCAGGTCACCGCGCTGGCCGGCTTGATGGCGCAGTGGGCCGGCCCGTTGGCTTTGTCGCAGAACAAGGTGCCATTGCACACGTTGCCGTCTTCTTTGGCCGCACAGTCGCTGTCCTTGAGGCAGGCGCACAGGTTGGCGCCGGCCACGCACTTGCCGCCAGCGCACGCGTCGCCCGGCGTGCACAGGCTGCCGTCCGCCTCACAGGATTCACCGTCTCCCAGCGGCACCAGCTTGCAGATGCCGGCCGCCTTGTCGCAGGTGCTGACCTGACAGGGGTTCGAACTGACCGGGCAGTGGACCACCGACGCCGGGTTGACCTTGCAAGTCGCTGCGGCGGCGTCGCAATACAAGGTTCCGTTGCACAAGTCGCCGTCTTCGAACTTGCTGCAATCGGCGGTGCTCTGACAAGCGCAGATCTGCACCCCGGGTTTGCACTGCCCGGCCTGGCAGGCATCGAATGCCGTGCACGGGGTACCGTCAAAGTCGCACGCGGCACCAAGCGGCTTTTGCGCCGTCTTGCACTGCCCCGTCGCCTTGTCGCAGGTCGCTTGCAGGCATTGGTTGGCGGGCTGCTCGCAGTCGACCACGGTGACCGGATTGACCACGCATTTGGGCGCCGCCTGGCTCAGATTGCAGATCAGCGTGCCATTGCACTGGTCGCCGTCTTCCGCTTTGAAGCAGTCGCTGTCCTTTTGACACAAGCAGACGTTGGCGGTCGGCGTGCAAGCGCCTTTTTCGCAGTGGTCGCCGGCGGTGCACAATACGCCGTCGTTGCATGGGATGCCTTCGTTGGCGTCTTGAAGGACGCATGCTCCCTGGTTTGGGGCCCCGGGCAGCGGCTTGCACACATTCTTGGTGCAATAATTGCCGCTTGGCGGGCAACTGACCACCGTCGCCGGGTTGAGCTTGCACTTGCCCGCGGCCTTGTCGCAGTACAGGGTGCCGTTGCAGGGATCGCCGTCTTCCTGCCCCGCGCAATCGGCGGTCGTGGCGCATGAGCAGGTCTGGGTGCCGGCCTTGCAGGTCCCGCCGCCGCACTGGTCGCCGACCGTGCACTTGTTGCCGTCTTCGCAGTTCAGGTTGGTCTTGGGTGGCTGCCCGGGCGGCAGCGGCTTGCACGTTCCGCTCTGACAATCGACCAGTTCGGCCGGCAAGACCTGGCACTGGCCGTTGGCTGGCACGCACACGTTTTTGGCGCAGGTCGTGTCGGCGTCGGTGGCGCAGGTGACCACCGAGGCTGGGTTCGGTTTGCAAACGTTCTTGCCCGGCGTGGTTTTGTCACAGTAGCTGGAGCCGTTGCACAGATCGGCGTCGTCCTTCTTGGCGCAGTCGGCGGTGCTCGCGCACTCACATTTGTTGGTCTCGACGACGCAGGCTCCCGCCGCGCAGACGTTTTGGGTGCAGGGGTCGTCGGAGGGGCAAGGTTCGCCTTCCTTGACGACCTTGGTCGTGCACAGTCCGGTCGCGGGCTGGCAAGCGATCTGGACGCACGGCGACAGCGCCGTGGGACAGACAACCTCGCTTTGCGGCAACGGCTTGCACTTGAAAGGCAAGGTCGCGGTATCGCAGTACAACTTGCCGTTGCAGGCGTTGCCGTCGCCCTTGAGACCTTCGCACTCGGCCGGGTCGGTGCCCTGGCACTCGCAGGCATTGCCGCCCGACTTGCAGGTGCCCGCTTTGCAGAAGGCGTCCCCGGGCAAGCAGCAGGTGTCGCCGAGCGTGCAGTCGTTGCCGTCGTCGCACACGGTGGCTTTGGTGATGGGCTTGGCGACGCAAGTGCCGTTTTCGCAGGTACCAATGAGGCACGGACTGCCAAAGGACACCGTCGCACAATCCTGGGCACAGACCTTGGGGCCGCTGTCGACTGCGGCATCGACCGGGCTGGCGGCGTCGCTATCGCCGCCAACGTCCCCTGGGGCGGCGGTCTCGGCCAGGGCATCGGCTGCTCCATCACCGCCGGCCTCGCCGTCGGCATCCGTCGCCCCGGCGTCCGCAAGCGCAGCATCCGGCGTCGCGTCCAATTCGGCCTGAGCGTCCTGGGCCGCGTCCGGTTCGCCGTCCGAAGCTGATCCCAAATCAACAGAAACCTCTGAAACAGCCATGGTCTCGGATTTGGTTTCCGTGACGGTATCGGCAACCGCCACGCTAGCGTCTTCTTCGACTTCCTTGATCTTGTCCTGA
>CAXRHS010000530.1:0-3675 GCA_964230235.1 Myxococcota bacterium | reverse complement strand
GTGCATCATGTTCAACCTCGCAGTGCGGCAGCGATGCCGATAATACCAAGAGCCAGCGGAACTGCCACGTTGGTCTTCTCCGGCGTGGTGGTCGTCTGTTGCTGTTGCTGCTGTTGCTGCTGCTGTTGCTGCTGTTGCTGCTGTTGCTGCTGTGTGCCTGTGCCCGCCACCGCTTGCTGCGCCAGAGCATCGACGTCCGTCTTGAGCTTGTCGATCTTGGGGCCAAGCTCTGCGAGCCGCGTCTGGAGCGTCTGCACGCGCGGTTGCGACTTCGTCAGAGTATTCGACACCTTGGTAAAGTAGTTCGACCAACCGCTCACGTCGTTGTTCTGCTTGATCGCAAGCGCTGCGTTCTGCGCCTCTGTGATCTTCGCGAGAGCACTCTGCGCTGCGGCAAGGTCGGTATCGGCCTTCGCCTTCGCTGTGGCCATGATCGATGCGGCTGCTGCGGCAGACTGCATGGCGACCGCACGCTTGGCAGGGTCTTGCTCCGGCAGTGCCGTCGTGTAGAGCGACTGCGCCGTGTTGAAGGCTTCATCGAAAGCGTTGACCGACTCTTCGGCAGAGTCGAGAGCTTTCGTGGTCGTCACCACGGTCGACAGCACATCGCCCAGTGTCTTGGAAAGCTGCACCAACACGTCGGAGTAGCCGGCCAAGAAGCCAGTGCCGAAGGTGAAGCCCTTTTTGATCTCTGCAAACGCTTCGTCGAGCTTGCCGCTCGACACCAAGGCCACTTGGTTCGCCTGTGCGATCATCTCCGCCGCTTCCTTGCCGGCGGCAGTGACCGCTTCAAGGTTGGCGAACGCAGCTTGCACCGGCGGCCAGAGTGCAGCCTGCTTGTCGATGCGCGGCAATACCTGCGAGTTCCAGAAGGGCGCGAGGGGCATGTTGGCGTATGGCTTGCCAGAAGGCCCGGTGTACTTGAGACGGGTGAGTTTGCCGACGTTCTTGAACTTGAACTCACCCGGTGCATCCCAAGGAGCGCCGGGGGTTACCGGCTGCACTACATCGCCCGGCTTGAAGTAGACGGCATAGGGGTCGCGACCGTGACAGAAGATAGCCTTGCCGTCACTGGCAATCCGGATGCCGCTGACCTTCTTGCCTTTGTACACCAGCGGGGGGTTCGCGACTGTAGTGATCTCGTTTAGCGGCGGCCCGCTGCCTTTGTTCTCGCCGTCCCAGATGTTGTAGATCATCGACGACAGGAGGTTCATCGCTGCCTGTCCGTTGCCCATGTCAATGGCCGCCAAGAGATCTTTCCCCGACTTGATCTTCGCATACAACGGAATAGCGGAAGCACCGAAGTTAAGTGCGGGTGGTATCAACAAAGCCAACAAGAACTCCTTCCAAGTCGAAGTGTTGTTGACCGCGTCCTTGCAACTCTGTTGAATCCAATCGATAAACGCCCAAAACGCTTTGTCGGTGTCGTCCGCGGCAGCGATCAACGCTTGCATGGCGACGTCCAGTTCGTCTTGCGCCTTCTTCGATGCTGTAGGAAGCTCGTCCAGAATCTTCTGGTACTTCGCCTTGTCGATGCTGGCGGCGGTCTGGTTGGCGCGAAGCTGAATCACCTCCACCAGCTTCTTCTTCAACCCGACGATGTTGGGGTCCTTGTTGGCGACTACCATCGCAGCCAAGAACAGCTTCTTGTCTTGCGTAGGAGAGGTCGCAATCGGCGGGTTGTACGTCTGCTGCATGTACGCTGCGACGGCTTGCGGATCCAAATCCGCCACGCCTTCGTACTTCTCCCCCAGCGACTTCATCGCCGCGCCCACCGCCGGGAGAATCGTCTGCATGTCCTTGAGCGACAGCGGAGGTGTGAATACCGGCGGGCCCGCGAGATACCGCTGCGTGCCCATCGCTCGCCGACTCATGCCGGTCAGCAGCCCTGCGTGATTGCTCTGGTCGTAGGGATTGAACATCAGGTGATCTCCGTGAGCATGTAAGCAGCGACGCCGCCGCCGAGTAGCTTGACCTTGCTATCCGCAGTCTCTTTCACGCGCATCACGAACGTGCCAGCGTCGTCGAGTTGGTAGAGCTTCTCCGTCTTGCCCTTGGCAGTCTTGACCTGCGGAATCTTGAAGTCGAGCCCGACCAGCGCACCGCCTTCCCAGCCGTTCGCGTCAAGCACCATCCGGTCGTAGGGCCGAATGTCGTGCACGTCGCCGTTCAGCACCGGCACGTCGCCGAAGATGCCCTCCACGTCGAACGGATAGAACAGGTCCTTGTGCCGCTCGCGCAGCGGCATCTTGCTCCACCGCCGAGCCGTGATAGCCTCGCGCGCCAGCGGCACCTTCTTGCCCTTCGCGCCTTCCTTCGGGCGAAGACTCCTCAGAAGTTCTCCCTTCTGGCCCAGCAGCACGAACACCGCCGCGACGTTGCGTCCGCTCGCCAGAGCCTTCTTGCACGCCGCCTTGTTGCCCCCGTTGTAGCTGAAGGTCAGGTCGTAGTTGGGCAGGAACTCGCGGTCGAGGGTCTTGGTGTAGTCGTAGGCGCGAAGCTCCGGAATCCAGCCGCCGGCCTTGCTCCACGCCTTCGGTCCACCCTCGCCCGCACGCAGGAACAGGTCGGGGAACATGACTTCCCACGGAATGTCTTGGTACACGTTCAAGCGCACCCAGCGCTCCGCTGCACCCTTGTACAGCATCTGGCTGCGGATGCCTTCGACCATCAGGCGCAGGTAGGCGAGCGGCTCGTTGAGCAGCGCTTGCGAGAGCGCGTGCTTGATCAAGATCGACTCGTCGGCGACTTGGTTCTGGCCGGAGTAGACCAGACAGGTCGCGCGGCAGCCCTCTGACGAACCGACGCACCAGCTACCCTTGCGAATGTCGCCTTCGGCCGAGTAGTGCTCTTTGATCTCCGCCGGGCTCTTGGCGAAGATCGACAGCTTCGAGCCGGTTGGGCTGGGAATCAACCCGCCACGGAAGGCGATGTAGTGCGGCAGCAGCGACATGCCGTAGCTCGACGCACTGATCGACTCTCCGAGAGCGCTCTCGAAAAGCTCAGTCGCCATCTTCGCCATCTTCGTGTTGGGCTGGAACATGCCACGCCCAGACTCGACCGGCGAGCCCCACTTCTTCGCAGCCGGCAGGTACTTGCGCACCAGCGCGTGCGCTTCGGGCAGCGACATGCCCATCACCATCTCTTTGGTGGCGATGTGGTAGTCTCCGTCAGGGGAGAGCGCTCCGCCCTGCGCGCGAATCTTCTCCTCCAGCTTCGACTGCCGGTAGGCTTTGATGCCGCTGGCCGTTGCTGGGTTCTGCTCCTTGTCGGGCTCAAGCTGGTCGATCGACGCGTAAACGCCGCCGCCGCGCTTCTTGGCAGCGTGCTTCGCCTCCGCGATGGCTTCCTGTACGTTGTTCTGCTCCCCAAGGTAGCGACCATGCGCGTCGAGGATTACGAAAGAGTCGCGCATAACCCCTCACTTTCGCTTGGAGAGCAGTAGCAGGGCTGCGACGCCGGCCGCGCCGACGATCAGCAGTGTGTTGGTGTCGAAGCCTTCTCCGCCGCCGCCGCCCGCCGCCTCGACCATCTTGCCGGTTTTGGCGTCGGCAATCGTGCCGTTCATCTGGGCGACCTTCTGCTTCCACGCTGCTTCGGGGTTCGCGACGTTGCCCGCGATGCCCGCGTAGTTCACCTTCGCTTCAAGAGCGCCGGTGTTTACCGCACACTTGT
>CAXRHS010000529.1:0-5079 GCA_964230235.1 Myxococcota bacterium | reverse complement strand
CTCGCCAAAGCCGGCGGCCCGCAGCTGCTGCGCGCAGCTTGCAACGGCATGAAAGGGCGTCGGCGATCGCGCCAGCCACGCCGCATAGTCGTCGGCCGCTTCGCGGGGTTGACTGAGATTTTAGATGGGTTGCACGGCCGGCCTGGACTGCCGCGGGCCTGACCCCGCCTGGCGCAAGGGGAGCCCGGTCTGTCAGGGGCCGGTGACGGGTTGGCCGCGCTACAAGATCGGCGGCGGGTCGGCTAGTCGTGGTCGTGGTCGTGCATGTGGCGGACCGCGATGCCGTTCTGCTCGCAGTACTTGACGAAGCCGAGCTTGGCGATGCAGCGCAGCGCGCGCGCCGACAGGCGAATGCGCACCACCGAATTGAACTCGGGCACGTAGATGCGCTTGAGTTGCAGGTTGGGCAGTTGCCGCATCTTGCTTTTGATGTTCGAGTGGCTGACGGTGTGGCCCACC
Source organism: Myxococcota bacterium (assembly GCA_964230235.1). Taxonomy (GTDB): domain Bacteria; phylum Myxococcota_A; class UBA9042; order UBA9042; family UBA9042; genus SXRM01. The sequence goes on along the minus strand of CAXRHS010000529.1, from coordinate 4,620 downwards.
AGCGGGCGCTTTCCGGTGATCGAGCAGACGCGGGACATGGCGGAACCTGGGGCGCTCTGGGCGCGGTCGCCGGCGGCGACGAAAAGACTGGCGCGGTGGTCGCGCGCAGAAATCTTGAATAACGCAGAAATCCTGAATTATCAGCGCGTTGACAAAGGTGCTTGTCAACGCGGGGACGAAAATCTAGCCCAATTGCACCCCTACTGTCAACCCGTAGCGCGTTTGGCCGACCCCGGCGATACTGCGCGCCATGCGCCTCGACCGCTACGTCAGCCAGGCCACCGGCACCCCGCGCACCCAGACCACGCGCTGGATTCGCGGCGGCCTGGTCCAGGTCGGCAGCCTGGTCGTCAAAGACGGGGCCGCGCAGGTGGTGGTCGGCCGCGATCGCGTGCGGTTGCGCGGCGCCGATCTCGACCCGCCCGGGCACCTGGTGCTGATGCTGCACAAGCCTACGGGCGTGGTCACCTCTACCGAAACCGGCATCGGGCCCACGGTCATGGACTGCGTCAGTGCCGAGCTGCGCCGCCGCGATCTGGCCCCGATCGGCCGGCTCGACAAAGACACCACCGGACTTTTGTTGCTGACCACCGACGGCGGCCTGAACCACGCGCTGACCCATCCGCGCCGCCACATCGAAAAGGCGTACCTGGCCAGCTTGGACGGCGAGCTGTGTGCGGACGCCGAAGCCCGCTTTGAAGCTGGCATCGCGCTGGCCGATGGCACGCCGTGCTTGCCCGCGCGCTTGGAGCGGCTGGACCCAGGCAGGGCGCGCATCGTGTTGCGCGAAGGCAAGTTCCACCAGGTCAAGCGCATGGTGGCCGCGTGCGGCGCCGCCGTGGTGGCCTTGCACCGCGAGCGCATCGGCAGCTTGTGGCTCGATCCGACCCTGCCGCCCGGCTGCGCGCGCAAGCTGACGGGCGACGAGCTGGTCGCGCTCGGCGCCTGCCTGCCTGACGCCCAAGAGGCCCCGTGAACCCGCTGCAAACCCACCCGCAAAGTCCGCTGGTCGCCGCGCCGCGGGTCAAGCTGCTGGCCGCGTTCGAGCGGCCCTATGAGCAGGCCGTGGCCGCTGCGCGCACCTGCTACTCGGGTGCCGGGGTGCTGACCGTCGACCAGGTCTCTGGCGTGGGGCTGCCGGCCGACAAGCAGCAAGCGCGCGTCGACCTGCGCGATCGCATCGCAGCGTCGACCTACAAGGCCGGTCACCACACCACCTTGCAGCACGGCTACCTGTCGTTTGCGCTGGACGGCGTGTCGCGGCAATTCGTGTGGAGCACGCTGCACAGCCACCCGTTCTACAACAGCGAGCAAGTGAGCCAGCGCTACGTCGAGGTGCGGGCCGAACGCGCGGCAATCCCGCTTTTGCCGCCCGCGGCGGACACGGTGTATCGCAACTGCATCGAGCGCCAGTTGGCCGACTACAAGCAGCTGATTGGCCTGCTTGAACCGCACGCCGAGGCCCGTTACTTCGAGGTCTTTCGGGCCCGCGGCAAGAAACCCGAAAAATGGCTGCCCGCGATCCACAAGCGGGCACAGGAAGTGGCGCGCTACGTGCTGCCGGTGGCCACCCACACCTGGATGGTTCACACCATCTCGCTGGTGACGCTGCTGCGCTACTGGCGCCTGTGCGAAGAACCGGATTGCCCGGCCGAAACCCGCTACGTGGTGGGCGAAATGGTGCGCCAGGTCCTGGCCCTGGATCCGCTGCTCGGTCGCCTGGAGGTCGATCCCCTGCCGCACGACCTGCTGCCCGCCGCTTTGCGCCTGGGCAAAGGCCTGGATCCAGCGCGCCAACGGCAGATGGCGGCTGAGTTCGACGGCGAACTTGCGGGCCGCACGTCACTGCTGGTCGACCGGTTTGCCGACAACCCGCGGCGGGTGGCCGATGCGGTGCGCCTGGTGCTCGGGTTGCCGCGCGGCGATCTCGACGACGCGGCGGCGGTGGCGCTCGCGCTCGATCCGGCACAAAACCGCTTGTGGGGCGAGAGCTTGCAGACCGGTGTGCACCAAAAGCTCGGCCGGGCGCTGCACGCGGCGCACTACCTCTTTCACAAGAAGCTGTCGCACGCCGCCGACAGCCAAGATCAACGCCACCGCATGGCACCGGCGTCGCGCCCGATGCTGCTCGGCTACCTGGGCGACGAGCCCGACTACATCGTGCCCCAGTTGGTGCAGGAGGCCGGCGGCGAGGTTGCGGCAGCCTACCACCAGTCGATGCAGCGCACCTGGGAAGCGATCGGCCAGTTGCGGGCGCTGGGCGTCGAGGCCCAGTGGCAGGCCTACCTGCTTCCCAATGCCGTGTCCATCCGCTTTTCCGAGTCCGCCGACTTGCAGGCGCTGCGCCACAAGCACGCCATGCGGCTGTGCTACAACGCCCAGGAGGAGATCTGGCGCGCCAGCCTGGACGAGGCCGCGCAAATTCGCGCGGCAGAACCCGCGATTGGTCGCCACCTGTTGCCGCCGTGCAGTGTGCGGTTCGCGGCCGGTGTGCGGCCGATCTGTCCGGAAGGCGACCGCTATTGCGGCACCGCCGTCTGGCTTTTGCCGGCAGAGCAGTGGCGGCGCACGCTCTAGGAGTTCGCGATGCTATCCGTGATTTTGAGCAGTTGCCCGCCGGCGGCGGCGCAGGGCATCAGCGACGCCTTGATCAACAGCCGCACCGCGGCGTGCGTCTCGGCGATTCCGGGCGTGCTCAGCACCTACCGCTGGCAGGGGCAGATCCAGCGCGATCCCGAGACGTTGCTGGTCATCAAGACCACCCGCGACCAGGTCGAGGCCTGCATGGCGGCCCTGCGCGAGGTCCACCCGTACACAGTGCCAGAAATGGTCGAACTGCCGGCAGATCGGGTGTGGGAAGCCTACCTGGATTGGGCGACTGCGGAGACGCGCTTGCCGAACTGAGCTGGGGGGCTGGGTCAGGCAGTCGGAATCTGTTCCTGTACTTGTCGCTGTACCTGTACCCGGTCCTGTTCCTGTGCCTGGCTCTGCTACCGGCTCAGGTTTCAGGGTCAGGGTCAGGGTCAGGGTCAGGGTCAGGGTCAGGGTCAGGTTTCAGGCACAGAGGCACAGGTTCAGCGGCAGGATCAGCAGTTGCCACTGGCCCCGCAGTGAATCCCGACTACTCGTTGATCTTGCGAACTTTGTACGGCCGCACCGGGTCAGCCATGCCCTTGAGACGGATCTCGTCCAGTTCGTCGGCTTCAAGCACATGCGCGAGCGACTGGAACGTGGCGGGCGAGATCATGACCTCGCCGGCCTTGGCCTGGCTGCACAACCGCGAGGCCAGGTTGACGCCGCGACCGAACACCGTATAGCTCATGGTCTGCGACGAACCGACGTAGCCGGCAATCACGGTCGCGGTGGCGATGCCGATGCCGACACCAATGGTTTCCTGGCCTTCGGCGGCGAGCTCGCGGTTGAACGCCGCCACCGCGTCCTGCATTTCCATGCCGGCGCGCACCGCCTGAATCTCGTCGGCGGCGGTGCCGAGCGGCGCGCCCCACAGCGCCATCACCGCGTCGCCGATGTACTTGTCCAAGGTGCCGTCGTGGGCAAAAATGACGTTGCTCACGCGCTCGAAGTACTCGTTCATCAAGTTGACCATTTCGACTGGCGCCAGCCGTTCGGTCAAACTGGTAAAGCCGCGGATGTCGGCAAACATCACGGTCACGCGCTTGTGGGCGCCGCCTTTTTCGATCGCCAGATCGCCAGCGACGATGCGGTCGACCAGGTTCGGGCTCAACATGCGCGACAAGGACGACCGCAGCGCCGCCTCTTCGAGTACCCGCCGCTGCAAAAGCACGTTGTCGATCGAGATCGATGCCTGCTTGGACACCGAGGCGAGCACCGACAGGTCCTTTTCGGCAAAAAGGCCCGAACTGATGAGCGAATCGACGTGCAGCACCCCGAGCAGCCGATCGGTCGTCAGCAACGGGACGGTCATCGAAGAGCGAATGCCCTGCAGTACCACCGAGGCGGCGTTGCCAAAGCGGGCGTCCAGGCGGGCGTCGGTCGACAACACCGCTTCGCGTTTGGAGATGACATGCCGCAAGATCGATCGCGGCACCCGGATTTCTTTGTCTTCGGCGGTCAGACCGGCACCGGGCCGCAGCTGGATCGCCGCTTGCTCCAAATGATCGGCGGGATCGCCACCTGCCTTGTGGTTGACGAAAAGCACGATGCCGCGGTCAATCGGCAGCCATTCGAACACGCGCTTGAGCAAGCGCTCCAACACGGTGTCGATGTCCGGCGCCGAGTTGAGGTCCTGGCTCAGCACGTAGGCAAGGCGCAGCTTTTCGTAGTCGGCGCGCAACATGCGGTCATCGAGGATGAAGTCGACCCGCTGAAAGTCGCTGGCCAGGTCGATCTGCATCGTGGCGTGGATGCTCGCCGATGCGGGTTCTTCGGGGGGCGGCTCGGGAATCGACTCGGTCGTGCGCACGGTGTCGACATCTTCTTGCACGAACCGCCAACTGGTGCTGCCAATGCGCACTTCGTCGTTGTGGCGCAGCGCGATGCTGGATTCGACCATGCGGTCGTTGCAGAAGGTGCCGTTGCGCGACTCGAGGTCGGTCAACAGGAAGATGGTGGTGCCGGCGCGGCGGCTGATGACGGCAT
>CAXRHS010000528.1:0-5382 GCA_964230235.1 Myxococcota bacterium | reverse complement strand
TGGCCAGTCTGTGGGTCGTTGACGGCGCGGTCGGGATGCACAAGTTGCACGGCTGCCTGAAGCAGGCCTACGGCGTCGCCGGGAAAGCCCATGTCGATGCGCATCGACGCGAGACCAATGAGAAACTGTCGGGCCTGGTCGCGCGTGCCCTGGTCGTCGGGTCGCACGCGTCCTTGCAGCGCCGCAACCGACGCCATCGCCAGGTCCGCCACCGCCGACCGCTGCGCCTGGTCCTTGGCCACACCGGCCGCGCGCGTCAGCACGGTCCACGCGCCCAGATCGCCTGCTTGCACAAGGCCCTGAGCCGCCGCCAATGCCTGGGTCCACGGTGCCACGGCCTCGTCGCCGCGTCCGAGCGTGGTAAGAGTGTCGGCCAGTTCAATGGCGCACACGGCACTTTGCGGCGATCCCTTGCCAAAGAGCTTCATCGCCAGGTCGCGCTTGCGCTGCCACGCGACGGCCAAGGCGGGAAAATCGCCGAGCGCCAGAATCGCTTCGGTCCACACCTCAAACGCTTCGTCGCGCAGGTCGGTCGGGCTTGCCGCGGCCCCGAACAGGGTACGCTCACAAGCGAGCGCGGCGTCGGCCGCCTGTCCGCTGTCGAGCAGTGCGCGCGGCCGTGGTCGCTCTGCGGCCGCCGCCGAAACCGCGGTCAGCATGCCCACCCATAGCCAGCCCAGCGTCGTCATTCTTCGCATCTTGGCCTCCTTGCGGGTTTTTGCTGGCGCGCACAGCCGTCTTGGGGTACACGGACGGCGGGGCCGGCGAGGACCGCCGCGACCCGCTCAAGTCGGGCGCGCACAGGTTTCCACGCCTGGTCGGGATCCGCAACACCATTGCACTTTCGCCGCGGAACCGTCGCGCAGCCCTGCGCGGCCATGCGTCGCGCGGCCAAGGGGAATCATGCGTCAATTCATCCCACGCGGCGCCAGGGCCGCTTTCGCCGTGGCACTTGCCGCGTGCAGCTCGGGCGGTGGCGGCGCCGGCTCTGGAGGCCCAACCGCCGCTGCGGATACACAAGCGGCCGATGCCGGCCAAGAGACCGCAACCGTGGCGGACACCTCCGCGACTGTCGACGGATCCACCGCTGGTGCCGAGACCGCTGCCGAAACTGCCGGCGCAGCCGACACGGCCGAGGTCGCGGCCGTCGACGTCGCCAAGCCCAAGCCCGCGACGACCGGCACCCAGAAGGAGCCCGGCAATTTCGCGCCCGATTTCACCAAGGTCGTGGCGAGCACCGGTCAGCCGGTCAGCAAGGCCGACCTGCTCGGGCACTGGACCGTACTGTGGTTCTACCCCGCCGCCCAGACCAGTGGTTGAACGGCAGAGGGTTGCGGGTTCCGCGACCTCCAAAGCGAGTTCGACAAGGCTGGTGCGACGATTATCGGTTGCTCGTTCGATTCCGCGAGCAAGAACGCCAAGTTCAAACAGGGCGACAATTTCCAATACGAGCTGTGGAGCGACCTGGGCCGCGAGCTGGCGGTGCACTACGGCGCGGCCAAGAACAGCAAGGCCTTTTTTGCGGAGCGCGTGACCGTCGTGCTCGACGAGAACGCCCAGTGGGTTCTGTTCTACGGCACTGCCGCCACCAACTGGGATCCGGCCGGGCATCCCAAAGCCGTGCTAGAGGACATCAAGGCGCTCAAAGACCTGTGAGCGCGCGCACCGTCCGCGCGGCGTGGTGGTGCCAAGCCGGCGATCGGACTGCGCGACGAAGCAAGCAAGCATGGCGTGCAGCGGTGAGTCGGCTTGCGAAGTCGCGGGCTTGCGACCCAGGCAACCAGCAAGAAAGCCGCTCGGCAGAATCGACTAGATTCCGTCGAAGACTTCACATCAGCGGCAAGGGCGACGCCGCCTTGGGGAACATCTTGCGCGCCGCATCTTTGCGCGCCGCGATGAGCTTGGTCAGCGTCGCGCGGCCGCTTGCGGTGCCGAGCTTGGTCTTGGCGGTCTCGTAGCGGGTATGCAGCTCGTCCAGGTACGGCTGCAGCAACTCGTCGGCTTGCTCTTCGCTCTTCTTGGTGTCGACCAGTGCGGCGAGGTAGGCGGCCCGCGCCGGGCTGAGCGCCCCAAACGCCTTGGCCTTGAGCTTGGCGGCGACGATACCCAGGATGCGCGCATCGACATCTGCCGGCTTGGCTGGCAGCGCGGTCTTGATGGCTTCGGCGTACAGGCCGCAGCGAGCCGTGGAAAATACGTCGCGTTCGTCATCGACAAGCCGAAGCGCGCGCACCGTCCGCGCCTGCAAGTAGCCCCGCTTCTGCAAGAAAAGCTCCATGGTGCGGTCATGCTCTGCGCGCACCGGCATTTGAAACACGGTCAGTTCGCCGGTCGCGTCGGCAGGCACCAGTTCGGTTCCCGCGGCCGCGTCTGGGTCGGCAAACAACTCGATCGGGATGGTGTCGAGCGCGTTGGCGTAGTTCAACTCCGTCTCGCAAAACGCGCTTTTGAGCAAGTGCGCGACACCGCCCGGCGCGGAACCCTCGATCGTCATCTGCCCAAACCCCACCTTGTTGCTGATGGCTCCAGAACTGGTCATCTTGAGGTCACCCTCGATCCACACGCGAATCGCGGCGCGCATGATCTGCTCCAAGTCGTTGGCAAATGAAGAGCGGGTGTGCTTGAGCGTGACGTCGCGCGCCTCGCTGACGATGGCCGCGGTTTCGCCGGTCAGCTTGGCTTCCTTTGGAAACTCATTGACGACGCTGACCCAGTTCGTCCACGGCTTGGTCAACTCGTTCATCAGCGGGCCACCGTTGGCGTGGCAGGTAAAGCACTCGCCGGTCTTCTTGGTGCTCGTCACCGATTTGCCGGCGCTGGTCAGTTCAAACCGCACGATCGACTTGTCGACCTTGCGAACGATCCGCACCATCGTGCCCGGCTTGCCCGCGCCATTGCTGAAGAAAACGTAGAAATTGTAGGTCCCGGTGCGCCGGTCGAGCGCCATGACCTCCAACGGCGTGAACAGCATCGGATCGCCCTTGGCGGCATTGGGCGCGTCAGGTGCGCTGATGAGCGCCGCCATCAGGCTGAAGCTTTTGACCACCGCATCGGGATTGCTGGCGTCGGTGTTGCAGCCGGTGATGACCGCGCGCGGCAACATCTGTACGCCCAACTTCTGCTCGCCAGTGGCGCGGGTGCTCTCTTCTTCGACGACAAAAATCTCTTTGCTGTCGGTGCGCGGGCAGGCCCGGCCGACCTTGAACAGCTTCTCAAATTCTTGAAAAGTGCCGGGCACCAGGTTCGGCTTGCCCTTGAGGACGTCGGAGACGCGGTCGTCGCCAAAGACCGCCATCGTCTCCTTGAATTCCAGATCGTCGCCGGCCGTTACGCTGCTGTTGCACGCGGCCGCCGCACTCGCAGTCGCGCACGCAACCAACCAAGCGGACAGTTGGACCGCCGAACCCGAAAGAAATTGCTTCATGGTGCCCCTGCCCGGCGCCTGAACGCCCTGGCTGTGGTGGTGTCCGGCGCGGGACTACTTGGTGTAGCCCTGGTTGTACATGGAGCAGAATGCGCCCGACTGGTTGCCAGCGGTCTGCAGGGCGCGAATCGGCGCCTGCATCACGATGTCCTGTGCGAAGCGATCGCGGCAGAACTGGGTGAGATCATTCTTCCACTGTGCCTTGAAGGCAAGGTTCGAGACTTCGGAACTGCTGGCCTCACAAATGACCAGGTGCTTGTATTCCTTGCCATCGATCTGGGCGAATCGACACGCGCTCGGCAAGGCCTTGTTGGTCCAACCGGTGAAGGTAAAGCCCTCGACCGCATCGGGGATGCCCACGTACTGGGTCCCGCATTCTGTGACTGCTCGGGTCACCCGCGCGCAAATCATCGGATCGCTGTTCCGCCAGGTCACGCTGCCCGAGGCCTTGCTCCGCAAGCAGCCTGCGATATCGCGCTGCAGTTCGTAGTCCGCCTCGCCTGGGACGGCGACTTTGGCGCCCAGCTTTTCGGCGGAGGCCCAGTTGGCCGCGACACTCAGGTCCTTGGCGCGGCAAGCGGTCTTGAGGCTGGCGGCCTTGGCGGGGGTGCGCACGCCGGCAAGGTAGCAAGCGGATTGCCGCGCTTCGTCGAGCAGCGCTGCGGCTTTCTTTTCTTTGGTCAAGGTGGTGCCGTTGCTGCCACCGTCGACGTTGCGCGCGCAGTCCACGACCAGGGCGGTGGCCGCGCCGCGGGTGTTGAAGCCGACCGACATCACCGAGATCTTGGAAAGCGCGTCGGTCTCCGACTCGGTCAGCGTCGCCACGTTGAGGTTCTTGGCCTCTTTGAGCTTGGTCGCAAGCGTGCGACCGTAGGCCAGCGTCTCGGGCGACAGGTACTGACCCTTGGTGTCCGCGTAGACCGACGTGAACAGGCATGAAACCTTGCCATTCTTGACGTCAGTGGCCTTGAGCACCTGCTTGCCGGCCGACACCGCCTTGTACTCGCAGTACTCCTGGCCGAGGTCCTTGCCAGTGACGCCAGGCACATCGCCGCAGGCCCAGCGCACCACGCCCTCTTTCATGTCGGCGTCGCGAATGGCCGCGTGGCGTTTGAAGATCTTGTCGCAGACCATCGCCTGGTCGTAGTGGTTGGTCGCCGCAGCTGGCACCAGGTTCTGGTCGTCGCCGGCCTCGACTGCGCCTGCTGGATCGCTACCCTCGCACCCTGCGCCCGCAACTGCCGCACCGACCAAAGCAAATGCAAAGATCCACTGCGCGGCACCGCGCGCGCCGCACAACCCGTTGTTCGTTTTCATGGTTTCCTGCCCGGCGGCAAAGAATCGCGCAACACGCAAGCAGCCGCCCCGCCGCGAGCCTACCATGCAACCGGAATCCCGGCAAAGGGTTTTCGGCAAAAGGGGTATGCTTGCACACCCTACCCAACTCGCGTTTTGGCTGTCCGACGCCCGGGGACACCACCTCGTCTGGGTCGCTAGCGCGCGTCCGCGCCATCTTGACGCGATGGGCCAGCTTGGCCGACGATGATCCGCAGACGGAAGGTAAAGTCATGGCGCAGAATTCACGCATTTGGATTGCCACGGCGACATTGTGCGTGGCCATCGGCTGGGGCCGCGTTGCGCTCGCCGGATCGCGACCGTCGGTTGAACCTGCGACTGCCGGCTGGATCGTGCATCAGGCGCCGAACCCGAACCCGAGCTACGTCTACAAGTGGCTCGATATCGTGCTTGAAGCAACCGCTCGCGACGTCGATCGCGGCCTTGCGCGGCCGACCATCATTTCGCGGCAAGTCGCGATCGCGGTCACCGCGATGTACGATGCGTGGGCGGCCTACGACCCGACAGCGGTCGGATCGCGCTTGGGCGACAAACTGCGGCGGCCAAAGGCAGAGCATACCGACGCCAACAAGGCAAAGGCCATCGGTCAAGCCGCTTACGGT
>CAXRHS010000527.1:0-6464 GCA_964230235.1 Myxococcota bacterium | reverse complement strand
TGAGAAGCTGCAGCGTGGGGTTGCGGCGGTTTTGCTTGACCACAAAGAGGCGCACGCCAGCCTGGTCGCAAGTCTTGACCATGGCCACGCCGTCGGCATAACGTGTACCCATGGGCTTTTCGGTCAGCACGTCGTCGTTTTTTAAAGGTGAGACGTTGTTCGACATTGTTTGTAATATGGAAGCGATGGCCCCGGACATCGTGGTCATTCGCCACAGTTCGTCGGGCGCACCGCGCTTCCTGTCCGACCGCATTGGCTGCGGCATCGTCAACGCCGGAGATGGCGCCCACGAACACCCGACGCAAGGCCTGTTGGACCTGTATACGATGCGCGAGAAGCTGGGCGATCTGCGCGGTCGCAAAGTCGCGATCATCGGCGACATTGCGCACAGCCGGGTCGCGCGGTCCAACTTGCACGGCCTGCACAAGCTGGGCGCCGACGTCCATGTCGCCGGCCCCGCGACGATGCTGCCGCCCGGCGTCGAGGAGTTTGGCTGCACCGTACATCCGCGCGTCGAACCGGCGATTGAGGGCGCGGACGTGGTGATGATGCTGCGCATCCAGCGCGAGCGGCAGGGCAACGACCTCATCCCGCACGCCCACGAGTACTACCGCTTCTTTGGCTTGGACGCCGCGCGCCTCAGGCTCGCCAAGCCGCACGCGCTGGTCATGCATCCCGGCCCGATGAACCGCGGCGTCGAAATCGCACCTGAGGTGGCAGACGGCACCCAGTCGGTCATCCTCGAACAGGTCGAAAACGGCGTGGCGGTGCGAATGGCCGTGCTGTACGCCGTTGCGGCGACGCGCGGCCTGGAAAGCCAGGGGGCGTAGCCGATGCTGCCGATTGTCGACAATGTGCTGGTCGAAGGTGCAGACCTGCGCGGCTGGGCCAACCTGCCGCCAGGGCCGTGCAGCGTTCTGTTGGTCGGCGGTCACTTTGCGGCTGTCGGCCAGCGTCTTGATGTCGCCGGCACCCAGCGGATCGATGCCCGCGGCTGCTGGCTGACGCCCGGCCTGGTGGACCTGTGCGCGGCAGGCCGCGAACCCGGTCAGGAGCAGGACGAGGACTTGCTCTCCTTGTCGCGCTGTGCGGCGGCAGGCGGGTATGTGGCGGTCGCAGTCGGGCCCGACACCCAGCCCAGCAACGACGATCATGCGGTCACCGAGCTCATCGTGCGACGCGCCCGCGATCTCGGCTTGTGCGAGCTACTGCCCATTGGCGCGCTGACCCACCGACTGCAAGGCGAGACCCTATCGCCGATGGGCGAAATGACCGAAGCCGGCGCGGTGGCTTTTGGTGACGCCGACCGGCCGGTGCGATCCTCGCGCATGCTGCGGCGGGCCTTGGAGTACGCGCGCAGCTTTGGCCGCAGCGTGGTGACGCAGCCGCTGGACTTGGACCTGGCCGGCGCGGGCGTGATGCACGAGGGGCCGGTGTCGACCCGCCTGGGGCTGCGCGGGATTCCGGCCGCCGCGGAGCACATCGCCGTGGCGCGCGACCTCGCGGTTTGCCAACTGGCGCAAGGTCGCTTGCACCTGGCGCGGCTGAGCGCGGCGCGGTCGGTGGACCATGTGCGGCAGGCCAAGAGCGATGGCGTGGCGGTCACGGCTGCGGTCACGCCTTGGCACCTGACCCTGAGCGATGCGGCGTTGCGCAGCTACGACGCCAACTTGCGCTTTGTTGCGCCGTTGCGCGCAGAGTCCGACCGCCAGGCGCTGTTGGCTGGCCTGCGCGACGGCACCATCGACGCCATTTGCAGCGACCACCAGCCGTGGAGCGTGGCCGAAAAAGAGGTCGAGTTCGACCGCGCACAACCGGGCGCCATCGGCTTGCAGACCGTTTGGCCGCTTTTGTGCGAACTGGTCCGGCGCCGCGAGTTGGACGACACGGCCCTGGTGCGGGCGACCATGACCATGCCGCGGGCCATCCTGGGCATGCCTGCGCCGATGCTGCGGATTGGCGAACCGGCGACCTTTGCCCTTTTCGACCCCGACCGCTCGTGGACGCTCGACGCCAGCACCAACCTGAGCAAATGCCGCAACACCCCGCTGTGGGGCCAACCGCTGCAGGGCCGGGCGCTGCTGACCGTCTATGCCGGCCGCGTCACCCACAGCGACTGACCGCGCCAGGTCCAGGGGCCGGTGAAAGATCGCCGCGATTTTCCACGTGTGCTCGGTGCTGGTTGGGTGTGCGGCAGGCGCGCGTCCTGGCTGACCGCCTTGATCCTGCTGGCCGCGTGCGCCGATCCGGTGCCACCGAGCGTGCCCACCCACCCGCGGCAGCGCGGCCTGTGGGTGTGGAGCAACCTGCCCGCGTTCGACTTGCCGGTGCGCCAGCAACTGTTCGCGCAGACGCAGCGCTTTCAGATCGACACCTGGTATGCACAGGCACAGACGCTGGTCTACGACCACCCGGTGGCGCTGCGCGACCTGGTGTTCGCAGCGGCAGACCGCAAGATCGCGGTCGAGTTGCTGGCCGGCAACCATGGCTGGGCGCGCGCACCAAAACACCAGGAGTGCTTGAAGATCGTCACGGACCTCGCGCAGTTTGTTGCCGAAGCGGGCGCGCCGCGACCGACCGCCATCCACCTCAACGTCGAACCCCATGCCCTGCCAGAGTGGGCGACCAGCAAGGCGCAATTGGCGGGCGAGTTGCTCGATCTGCTGGCGGCCGCACGGCCGATCGCCGCCGCACAGGGGCTGGCCTTGGTCTACGACATGCCCAACTGGTACAACGACGTGGCGGTGACCCGGCAAGGCCAGACGCGGCCGCTCTCGCAGTGGATTGCGGACGCCGTGGACCGGGTGGTGGTGATGGACTACCGCGACGATCCGACAGCGCAACTGTGGTTGGCCAAACAGGAGTTGGACTACGGGCGCGCAACCGGCAAGCCGGTGGTGGTCGCCGCAGAGGCGGCGTGCGGCGTCGCCGACGAAGAGACCTATTGCGAAGAAGGTGCGACGACCTTGCAGGGCGCGCTCGACACGCTGACCAACAAACTGACTGGCGACGCGGGATTTGCCGGTATTGCGGTGCATCACTTCGACGCGCTGGCGCCGCTGCCGCCGTGACGATTGCCGTTGCGGCGCGACGCCCCTACGCTTGCCGGCGCGCCGCCGTGCGCCCCTTGGCCCCATGACTGCAGCTCGACCAGCCGACGACAGCGCGTCGCCAGCCCCAGCGGTTGGCGCGCGCCGTGCGCTTTTGGCGCTGACGTTGCTCAACCTGTTGAATTACGTGGATCGCTACGTGCCGAGCGCGGTCAAAGACCTGTTCAAGGCCGACCTGGGGCTGGACGACACGCAGACCAGCTGGCCGCTGACCGCGTTTGTGGTGGTGTACATGCTGGCGAGCCCGCTTTTCGGTACGCTCGCCGACCGTTTCGCCCGCCGAAAGGTGATCGCTTTTGGGGTAGGGCTGTGGTCGCTCGCCACCGCGGCTGCGGCGCTGGCGACGGGCTTCTGGTCGTTCCTGTGCGCGAGGGCGCTGGTCGGCGTAGGCGAGGCAGCCTACGCGACGCTGAGCCCGGGGCTCATCGCTGACTACTATCCGGCCGACCGCCGCAACAAAGCGCTGACCTGGTTCTACGTGGCGATTCCGGTCGGCGCGGCGGTCGGTTTCGCGGTCGGCGGTGCGCTCGGCCAGCAATTTGGCTGGCGCACGGCTTTTGTCGCGGTCGGCCTGCCGGGTCTGCTTGCGGCTGCATGGGTGTGGTTCTTGCGCGAACCGCCGCGCACCGCTGCGCACTCGGCCGCGCCCCCCGACTGGCCCGCTGCCTTGCGCCTGCTGCGCGCCAATCGCCCTTACGTGTACGCCGTGGGCGGCTACGTCGCCGTCACCTTTGCGTCTGGGGCGTTGGCCGACTGGTATCCGACCTTCCTGGCCCGCCATCGGGGTTTTGACCTCGCCCAGGCCGGCACCATCGTCGGGGCGGGCACGGTGCTCGGCGGTCTGGGCGGCACGCTGGCCGGCGGCTACCTCGGCGACTGGCTCGCCGGTCGCGTCAACAACCCGTATTTCTGGCTTAGCGCGGCGACGATGTCGCTCGCTGCCGTCTTGGCCGTGGTCGCGCTGCAAGTACAAGGCACCTGGGCGGTGACGGCCGCCATCGTCGCCGCGCAGTTCTGCATGTGGTGCTACAACGGCCCCATCAACGCCGTCATCGTCAACAGCGTGCCGGCTGAGCTGTGTGCCCGCGCGTTTGCGCTGTCGATCCTGGCGATTCACCTGTTGGGCGACGCCATTTCGCCGCCGATCGTCGGCTTGCTGGCCGATCAGGGCCTCGGACTGGCGACGGCCATGTGGACGGTCCCCGCGACGCTGGCAGTGGGCGCCGCGGTCTGGGGTGTGGGATGGCGCAGACTGTAGCCGCCGCCATACCCGACGACGCGCTGACCCGGGCTGCGCGCGCGGTGTGTTTGGGGCTGGTGCGGCTTTTCTACCGCGAAATCCGGGTCACCGGCTTGGACCTTTTGCCGACAAGTGGCGCCGTAATCCTGGTCGCCAACCACCCCAACGGGTTGCTGGACCCGGTGGTGCTGCGGCTGGCGGTCGGCCGACCGGTCGGCTTTCTGGCCAAATCCACGCTGTTTGGCAATCCGTTCGGCCGATTGGCGCTCAATGCCTTCGCGGGCTTGCCCGTGTTCCGCCCGCGCGACGGCGCCGATACCAGCCACAACGAGCGCACGTTTGCGCTGGCCCGCCAGCGGCTGGCCGACGACTGCTGGCTGGCGCTGTTTCCAGAGGGCACGAGCCACAGTGACCCGGCCATGCGCCCGCTCAAGACTGGCGCCGCCCGACTGGCGCTGTCGTACGTGGAGGCGCATCCGACGGCTGCGCTGCATCTGGTGCCGTGTGGCCTGCTGTACGAAGCCAAAGAGACCTTTCGGTCGCGGGTCGCGGTGCAGATCGGCGAACCGATGGCCGTCGCGTCGTTTGCAACCCGCCATGGCGTGGCCTTTGACGCGGCGCGCCGGCTGACCGAGGACCTGGACCGCGATCTCTCGCAAGTCGTGCTGCAAGCCGACGACCAGACGCTTTTGCGCGGTTTCGTGGCGGTGGCCGGTTGGGTCCACCAGGGCGCTGCCCGCGATCTGGCGGCGCAGCAGGCGCTGGCCCAACAGCTGGCCAACGCCTGGCGCGATCTGCTCGAACACGACCCGAGCTGCGCACACGCCTTGCAGGCCCAGGCGGTGGCGTTCGCGGCCGAGCTGCGCGCTGTGGGCATTGACGACCCATGGCAGATCGACGCCGTCTTGCCAAGTCCCGGCGCGGTGGCGCGCGGCACCTTGGGGCTTTTGCTGCTGTTTCCGTTTGCGGCGCTGGGTACGCTGCTCGGCTGGCCGGCGTACCGCGCCATCCGGCCGTTGTCGGTCGCCATGGCCGGCACCGAGACCGATCTGGTCGGCACGGTCAAGGTGCTGCTGGGCCTGGTCGGCCTGCCGGCGTGGTGGGGCGCGCAGGCGTGGCTGGCGGCGGCGCTGTGGGGCTGGCCAGCGGCACTGGGCGTGGCCCTCGCAGGCCCGCTGACTGGATGGATGGCGCTGCGCTGGTCTGAACGGTGGCAGCGGCGGCGCCAGGTGCTTCGCCTGGCGTGGCTGCGCGGCGTGCGCGCCGAGGTGGCGCGCGAGGTTCGGCGGCACCGCGATGAATTGGCGCGCGCGGTGATGGCGGTTTTGCGGGGGTAGGCAAGCTGTGCGTTGGATCGTCACGGTCCGCGCGGCAGCGCCAGCGCAAACTGAATCGCGGCCTCGACGGCGGCGATCTTGACGGGCGACAGCGCCGCGATCCGCTCGTCCAACCACGCCTTGGGTATCGTGACCAAGTTATCGGCGTTGGCCACACACGGCCGCGGCAGCCCGTCGGACTGCCCCAGGGCCACTTCTGACGGAATGTGCCGAATCGTGGTCGAGACTTCAGCGACGGTCACCGACGTGCGCACCGCATAGGCGGCGTCGCGCGACAGCAACACGACCGGCCTGCGGCCCGCGGGCGGCGGCAAATTGGCCCACCAAACCTCGCCGCGCTTCATGGCCAGGGGTCCCAGTTGGCGGTCGCAGCCGCCGCCACGGCGCCGTTGGCCGCGGCGTTTTCTGGCTGGCGCAGGTAGGCCGCCGTGTAGGCTGCGTCCGCATTGGCGTCGCGGTTGCGGTCGAGGAACTCGGCAATCGCGCGGGCCACCAGCGCACTGCGCGAGGCACTGACGCGGTCGCAGACGGCATCGAGGTCGGCGATGGCTTGGGCCGGGGCGGTAACGGTGATGCGTGTGAGGGTGCTCATACTGTGACCTTACCAATGGCGCAGGCCCTTCGGCAAGTGCCTGACCGGGACTCCTGAACGGACCAAGGGCGCGCCCGCCTTGGGATGTCGACCGGCGCGCGCGGCCACTTTGCGGCCTGCAGCCGCTGCGGCGATGGCCACCGCGCACCAGCTACGCCGAACCCCTCAACCTGATCTACACTGCC
>CAXRHS010000526.1:0-5755 GCA_964230235.1 Myxococcota bacterium | reverse complement strand
ACCAAAGGTCAGCAACGTCCGCATCCAGCGCTAGTGCTCGAAAAAGATCGCGTCGTGCACTTGCAGGAATGCGTTGAGGATCTTCTGCTCTTCTTCGGTCAGGTTGTCGAACCTGACCCCGGCGCCCGCGTGGGTGCGGCCATCGCCCATGTCGGCGTCCAGCGGCTTGGTCCAGCATACGGTCGCCTGCTTGTCGAACACGTAGTTGCTGCCGGGCACGCTGAAGCGCACCTGCACCTTTTCGCCGCGCGTCAGCGGGGCTTCGGTGGCGATGAAAAGCCCGCCAGCCGAAATGTTCTGGGTCAGACCGACAAAAAGCTTGTGGTCGGTTGCCACGCCGACACGAATGTCGAACGCATGCCGGTCGTTGGCCCGACCAAGCAAGGTACCGGCAGACGGCACACCATTGGCTGGCGTTAAGTCCACCCGCGGATACTTGCGGCTCTCGTTTTTGCCTGACGTGGATTTGCTCATCGCGGTTCCGTCCATCGGCACGCCTCCAGCTAGCGCGGCGCGCTACCCAGGGCTGCCCAGGTGCACGCGCAAAAGGTTACGGCCCAGCAGAAACAGGTCGCCATTGCGCAACGGCGTGTCGTGCTTGACCTTGACGAATGTGCCGTTCGAACTCCCCAAGTCTTTGAGGAATGACCGCCCGCTGCGGTCCGACAGCACTGCGTGCGACCCCGAAACGAAGCCGTCGCGCGGAAACAGAATGTCGCCTCTCTCGCGACCAAGAAAGACGTCTGGGGTGCTGAGCAGGTACGCGTTGGCGACCTGCCGCGACAGCCCCAATTGGCACAAGCGACCCCAAACGCCCCGTGGCGGCTGCCAACCCACGGTCTCGGCGAGACCGTCGGAGTTGACCTCGGGCACCAGGCGATCGAAGCGCTCAAAACGTAGTATTTCCTGGCCGATACGCACGACTTCGCCGTGGTGCAGCTCAACGGGTGTGGTGATTCGTAAAAACACGCCGTTGCTGTGGTCTACAGGCCTCAGGGTCGCGCGGCCGGCGTCGGCTTCGACCACGCAGTGCAGGCGCGCAAGGAAGCCGTCGTCGGGAAACCGCAGCTGACAGGCCTCGCCCGAACCAATCCGGTTTTCGCCGGCCACGATCGGAAATTGCACCGACTCGCCACCGTTGTCGTCGATGAGCGCGACGTAACCCACACGATCGGTGCGAATCGCCGCCTGGGGCATCGGCAGGGTCGAACTGTGGTGCGGATTGACCGCGCCACAACTGCCGCAAAACGCATTGGTGCTCGGCACCGGGGTCCGGCACTGACTGCACACCTGTTGGTTGGGCGGCGGGGCGGGAACCGGTCGCGGCGAGGGCACCGGCTGCACGTCGCTGTGGCCGAGCACCGCCGCTGATCCCGGCGGAGGAACCGGCTGGCTGTAGCGCATGACCGGCGGCACCGCAGCCGAGGCGGGCCGTGGCAGCGGGCTGCTGGCAGGCGCAGCAAATTCTGGGGGCGCATTGGCGGCGGTAATCGAAAAATCGACCTTGTCGGCCGCCGAAACCGGACCGGCGATCGACGGTTGCGAAATCGAGGGCTTGCTGGGTCCGGATGCACCGCGTTGCCGCAGGGTGCCGCCCGCCATGCCGCCGACCGCGTCCGCTGCGGCCACGCTGCCCGGTAACTGCACGGCCTTGGTGGGCAGATCGTCTGCCTTGAGGTCGTCGGCGACCATCGGTTGGATCTGCTGGCTTTTGCGATTGGCACGTTGGCTGCCCGACTGGCGCTTGGCGGCGGCCGCTGCGACCAGGGCCGGAGGCGGCACGGCGACAGTGGCCCCCTCATCAGGCGGCAGCCCGGCCCCTGCGATCTGCGGGCCCGTCGTGCGAATGGCGGTGGACGGCGGTCGCGGAGGCAGAACCACCGCGTCCGCTGGCGGCGGTCGGCCCGTGCCGGCAGCGACGGGCGCGGCCACGGCAGGTTGCGAACTGGGCCGCTGCGGCGCGATCGCAGGCGCGGCGGTCGCGGCAACGCCGGCCGGTCGCGCGGTCGGTGGCGGTGGGGAGGCGGGCGCGGTCGGTCGCGCCGGATTGGCCTGCGGGGCAGGTTGACCGGTCGCCGGGGTGGGGGTTGGCCGCGGAACCCCGGCCACGCCTGCGCCGCCCGTCTGGCGCAGGTCATGGGCGACCAAGGCCGCGCCGCAGCCCAAGCAAAACCGGTATTTACCCTCGTTGGCGCGCCCACAGCGCGGGCAGGTCACCATGGCAACCCCGCTGCGCGCTGCGACGGCCAGTGTGGTGCCAGATTGTGAAAATCAATGGCTTTCATGGGGTCGCCGTGGGTAGTCGGTCGCACCGCGGGCGCGACCTGGGCGCTGCGATGTTGCCACAGCGAAAGGGCCGGCGCCACACATCCTGTGCGGTGGTACGGCGGGGACGAAACATCCGCTCACAACGCCGACTGTTCGGCCAGTCGCTGCAACTCGGCCACGCGGTGGACCGTCTGCGCCCGCAAACAGACATCGAGCAATTGCAGGATCTGTGGCCGCCACAGGCCGTCTTTGTCATACCGCATCGCCTGACCCAGCAGCTCGAACGCCAGGCCGTGGCGACCGCGCTCCGCCTCGACGTAGGCCCGGCTCCACAGGCTGCGGGCGTGGCGCGGCCAGATCGCGCGCGCATTGGTGTAGGAGCGCCGCGAGGGGTCGGACTGTCGTTTGGCGTGCAGCGCATCGCCCATCACGCACCACAGGTCGGGGCTGTACGCACTGTTCAACTGCACGGCGCGCAGCGCGATCACGTGGGCAACGTCGGGCTGACCCAAAGCGTCCAGAGCCACCCGGGCGGCATCCAAGTGCAGGGTCCAGTCGGTCGGCTCGTGCGCGATCGCCTGGCGGATCAGCTCAAGCGCCGTAGCGGGATCGCTCTCGTCCGCCGCGCGCTGCAATAGTCCGTGAGAAGCAAAGATCGCTTCGGTATCGAACGCCTCGGCAAATGCCGCCTCGACCGCCGGCAGCGGTTGGCGCGCGATCAAACGACTGCACTGGCCGCGCGCGCCGTCTTGCCGGGGCGCCACCACCCGCCAGCCCAGATCGGCCAGCCACGGGTCAAACTGCGCCAGGTTGACGGCCGCCGCAGACACCTGGCCATAGTGCGACAGGCCGCGCGCCGTCGCCGCAAGCGCTGGCGTGTGCAGGCCGACGTCGCGCAAAAGCACGATGCCATCGTCGGCTGCGGTTTGCGCCAGCACTTGCGCAGCGCGCAGCGCGCCGGCGGAATGGATGACGACCGTGCCCTGATGCAGCGCCGGATGTTCGGGACCGAGCGCCAGCTCCTGATCATCGGCAAAGCGGCCGAGGGCGTCGACGTCGGGGTGGTTGTCGAGTGCGACCGGCCACGCGCGCAGTTCTTCTTGCAGCAGCGACCAGGCCTGCGCGATCGGTTCGACCGTTTCCGGCCGCTCCTGGGCGGCTAGCGCCTGCAGTTCTTCAATCGTGGCGTCCGTCAGCGCGGGCAATAGCGCCGGATCGCGCAGCCAGGAGCGCACCCACAGCGCCTCCCAGTGCAGGCCATCGTCAAACCGGCGCCGCCGGAACACGTCGAGCGGCAGCAGATCGAGCACATAGTAGGCGACGAATACGTGGACGCGACCGCGCAGGTCCAGCTGCGTGCCGGTGTCGAGTTCGACAAAGGTGTCTGGCGCTTGGACGTCGCAAAAGCCGATGCGCACGTGGTCGGCGTGGTCGGCGAACAACCCGCGATCTTGGGCCGCGCGCGCAACCTGGGCGCTGACGTCGCTGGCCAACACCAACAGCCGGCCGTACCAGTCGGTGCCCTGGGCGGCGCACAGTTCGCGGAACGCGTCGAGCAGGTAGCGCAGGTGCAATCCGGTACCCATGCCGATCTCGCACAGCACGATCTCGGCCGGCAGCTGCCCGGCCGCCGCGCGATCCTGACACCAGGCGGCCAGGACTTTGGCGGTGCGCTGCGACATCGCGCCGTTGTCGTGCACCCAGTGGGGCACGGTATCGTCGGCAAACAGCTCGCCCGCGTGGCGCAGCCAGTACTGGCGGCCGACGCGCTGCGACAAGCACTGGCCGAGCGGGGTCCAGTCTTCCAAGAGCACGCGATCAGCCGGCGCAGGGTCGGCGGGCGCGGCAGGCGCGCTGGCCGGTTCGGCGGCGTCCGGTTGGGCAGCGGCGGGAGCGGGTTCGGCGGGCGCTTTGCGGCGACTCATGGTGGACCTGGCGACGACGGCGCGGGGGCGCGCGAGCAAGGATGACACCGTTGCGCAGCGAACGGAATTGCCGGTGCCAAGGGCGTAGACCGCTTCGCCCTGCTCGGGCGTCGCAGCAGCATTGGACGCAGTCGCTGCCTTGCAAGGGCGGCGCCGGAGTGGTCATGTCTGCACGATTCAAATCGTTTTTTGGAAAGTCCCTGCTGGTCGGCGCGCTGCTGGCGCTCGGCCTCGACGGCTTGTCGAGCGCGCCGGACGCCCGCGACACGCGCTTGTTCCGCCTGGACAAGGCCGGCAAGCTGGTCGGACCGGCCAGCCACCTGCCGCCGGCGCTGGCGCTGCAGCTGGTGTCGGTCACGCCCGATCAGCCGCAGTTCTGGCCCGAAGAAAAGCTGCGGGTGCGGGTGCTGATGCCCGGCCGCGGCGGCCAGGCGCTGACGGTGCGCTGGAACAAGCGCGACGCCACCGTCCGCGAGCTCACGGGAGTTGCGCTCGACCCCGACGGTGTGGCGGTCATCGAGCTGGCCGACGGCAAAGAGCGGCGTCACGAGCTGGGCGAATACCGGGTCGAGATCAAGACCGCCGACGGCAAGGCGCAGGGCGCCACCACTTTTGCGGTGGTCGAGGGCACTCTGGGCGCTGTGTCGCTGGCCTATGCGTTTGACCGCGTGACCTCGGCCGCGGACCTCGATGCGCGCAAGGCCGGTTGGTACCTCGGCAATGGCGGCGGCGCCGGCTCGCGCTGGGGCAACGGCCTGTCGTTCAAGAACGAGCTGCGGGTCGACAACGTGCCCTATGACGGCGAAGTCGAGCTCATCCCGCGCTGCATGCTGAGCGGCTGCAACGGCGTGGTCGCCGGCCCGCACCAGCGCCTGCGCATCGAAAAGGGCCAGATCGCGGCGACCTTGAACGTGGGCGGCCACTCTGGACCGTTTCAGGTCGAGATCGTGACCCCACAAGGCAGCTTGCGCCACCAGTTCGACGGCAGCGGCCATGTGGAGCGCGAGATGATCCCGATCAGCCGGGGGGTGCGCTTTGCGCATCGGGTCGGCCTTGCCCCCTACACCAACACCACTCAAGTGCCCGGCCGCGCGCTTTTTGTCGATCGCTTGCCGCAAACGACAGACGGCGACGCTTGGGAGGTCGACAGCCCGATCGCGAGCGGCGGCAAGGTGGTGTTCCGGGCGCGCCACGATCTCAAGAACCTGGTGGCCCTGGTCTACAACCCGCGCGGCGACGGCACGTTTGCCGCGACGCCCGTCGCCGTGCCGCAGACCGTCAAAGCCGGCGACACGGTGGCGGTGGCCGTTGCCGGTCCGATGGCCGTGGCGGCCGTGGGCGGCCAGGCGCGCACCGGCAACAAAGACGACTTTCGCGAAGGGTACGTGCTGGCCCTGGTGCCCGGCGCTTTGCAAGTGGCGGTCGACGCGCCCAAGACCGCGGCGCCCAATGGCCAGGCGCGGGTGGCGCTCGAATTGCGCGACGGCAGCGGCAAACCGCTGCAAGGGTCGGTGCTGGTCGAGGCCTATGACATTCGGGTGGCCGCCCGCGATCCGCTGGCG
>CAXRHS010000525.1:0-2221 GCA_964230235.1 Myxococcota bacterium | reverse complement strand
CAGGCGCCCGCAAGGCGAGGCGGAGGCCGCGTGACGACTGAGGCGCACTCGCAGTGCGCCGCAGGGAGGAAGGGGGCCGACAACAAAGCATGGCGGGATGCATGGTTACGCGCAGTAGGTGTTTGGATGTAAACACCCTCTTAGGGCCCGTAGAAAATCGACTCGATTTTTTGCGTTGGCCCGCTGCTTGCTTGGTGGGTCGCAAGCTCGCGTCTTTGCAGTCGACTCGCCGCTCCGCTCCGCGCATCTGGCGATCGACTCGTTTTTACACGGGCGCTTCGCCGAACAGACTGCCGCAAACGTCGGATTGACAGGCCGAAGGTCAGCGCAGCGCCCCGCCATGCAGCATCAACACCGGCTGCGGGCGAAAGGGCGGCACCCAGCGCGGCGCCTCGGCCGCCGTACCCGCTTGCTGTAGCTCGACCAGGGTGCCGGAGCCGTGGCGGGTCAGTCGCAACCGCACCGGGTCGTCGCCCACGTTGCCATCGACGAGGTAGCTTTTGTCGGGCTCCAGGTAGGTCCAGCCGCGGGCGCGCACCCCGCCGTCGTAGGCCGTGCGCGCGGTTGCCGCTTTGCGGACCGCCTCGATCGCCTCAGCGAATGGGTTGGCACCGATGAGCCACACGTCCAGGCCGCCGTCTGCGTTGCGCACCACCAGCCGCTGGCCGACCGGCGCGATCCAGGTCGCCACCGCGGCTTCGAGCGGGGACTTCAGCGCGGGCTGATCGGCTGCGGCGGGCGCGGCAGTCGCCGTCACGGTGGCGGCAACCAACCAGAGGGGCAAGCGCAGTCGCATGGTGTCACCGTCCTTTCTTGGCCTGGCACGCCGGGCACAGGCCGAACAGGTCCATGCGGTGGCCCGTCAGCACAAAGCCATGGGCTGCGGCGATTTGGCGCTGCTGGTCTTCGATGGCTTCGTTCTCGAACTCGACGATGCGGTTGCAGCGCGTGCAGATCAGGTGGTCGTGGTGATCCTCATCGCCCACCGCCACTTCATAGCGCGCGGTGCCGTCCCCAAAATGGCCAACGTTGACCAGTCCGACGCGCTCCAGCAGCTTGACGGTGCGGTACACGGTCGCATAGCCGACCGACTCGTCGCGCGCGCGCACCTGCTGGTGCAGCTCTTCGACGTTGAGGTGGCGGTGATCGAACAAGATGTGCGCGATCATGCGCCGCTGGCGGGTCGGCCGCTGGCGGTCGCGCACGATCGCTTCGTCGACCTTGTCGAGCCACACTTGCAGCGACATCGCCGCATGCAGGTGCGGCGCGCGACCGTCGCTCGCAGCCGCCGCGGTCGGGTTCGGGGGGTCGGTCTCGGGCACGGGTCCTCCGCCGCCCGAGTCTGGCCTAGCCGCGCGGCCGGCGCAAGGCACATGCGCAAAACCCTTGCAATGATGCCGACAACCGCACAAGTTGCGCCCGCCACAGCCCTTGTGTCGCCGCCCTGCGCGTGCTAGATCGCCGCCCCCGCGCACGGGACCGGCCACCACGGCTGGCCCAACGTCGCGCGGTTTTCGGGGACGACACCATGAACGTCACGGTCCTGGCCGTGCTGGCAGCCGCTTGCGGTGCGCTGGCGATCTACCTGTGGACGGCTCAGTCCAAGCTGAACGACACCATCAAAGGCCTCAAAGACGATCTGGACAAGGCGCGCGCCGACGCCCGGGCCCAAAGCGAGCGCGCCGACGCGGCCCGCAAGAAAGCGGAGTCTGCCGCCAAATCGGGCAGCCCAGCGCCGGCCGGCGGCGAGGACAAAGCGGCCAAAGACACCAAAGCGCAGCTGGTGGCGACCAAAGAGCAGCTCAAGCAGTCGCAAGCGGCGATCAAGCGCTTGGAGACGGAGTCGCACGACAACCAGATCAAGCTGCGCAAGGCCGAAGCGCGCGTCGAAGAACTGGCCGCAGCACTGGCCCACCCGCCCAAGAAAGGCCACGCCCCGGTCGAAACCGCGCCGCCGCCGCCGGTGGAAAGGCCGCGCGAAGAGCGCCGCGACGACTGGCGCGACGACGATCACGCGCCAGATCCGGAGCGTGAAGAGCGCATCCAGCGCGCCGCCGCCCGCCGGGCCGAACTGGAAGCGGAAAAGGCCGCCCGTCTGGCTGAAGCGGAGAAGGCCAAGGCCGAGCGCGACGCCGCCCGCGCGGCCCGCCAGGAAAGCAAGGATCAGGAGTTCATCGCCCGGCTCAAGCAGGAGCGCGAGCACCTCAAGCAACTGGTGTTC
>CAXRHS010000524.1:0-6700 GCA_964230235.1 Myxococcota bacterium | reverse complement strand
TCTCTTGGATCTTGCGGTCCTTTTCCTTTACCAGGCGTTCGCGCTGCTTGGCGTTGACCAGCACGGCCTGCTCGGCGGTCTGGCGGTCCTTGATGGCGGTCTCGACCTTTTGATCGAAGCTCGGCTTGGGCGTCAGGATCTGGCTGATCTCGATGCCGGTGGGCTTGAGTCGGGCGTTGAGCGTGTTCTTCGACAGCGAGGTCGCCTTGCTGTACGTCGACGGGTCGGCGGCTTGCAGAAACGAGTAGCGACCAAACTCGTCGCGCAGCACTTCGCGCGAGTGGGTCAGCACCGAGCGCGACTTGTAGGCGTCGCCGCTGCCATGGGTTTCGATGATGACGTCGGCCTTGGCCGGGTCGAGCTGGTAGTGGATTTCAAGCTTGCCGAACCAGAAATTGCTGCCGTCGTTGGCGCGCACGGTCAGCCGCCTCACTTTGTTTGGGGCGCGCGGTTCGCCAGACTTGTCTTCGTTGGGGTCGCGGTCGCCCTCCATGGTCAGGATCTGCGGCCGGATATCCAGCGTCTCGACGCGCTGAAACCACGGAAAATAGCTGACGGTACCCTGCTCGCGGATGACCCGGCGCTCGGCGCCGAAAAGCGACAGGCCGGTGGTGTTGTAGATGACTGCGACCTCGCCTGGCTCAATCTCGACCAGCCCTGCGCCGCCGGAGCCGAGACCAAAGAACACGACCAAGATCGCGACACCGGGCAGGATCCAACGCGAGACCCGGAAGCCCTTGGTTTGCTTGAGGCGCTCTTCAAGCTGTTGGCGCAGCTTGTCGGTGGGGTCATTGCCGCCCCCGGAGTCGGTGTCGTCGGCCATGGGGCCTCGCTGCGCGCGCGCGTCGAATGCGCGTTGGCGTCAGCGTAGCACGCCGGACCTGCAAGGGCATCTGGTGGGTTGGGGCAGCCCAAACCGCGCGCAGAAGATTCAGCACTTCTCAACGGTTGACCGGGTCTGGCGGGCTGAATCCACGCCTCGGGCTCCGCAGCGCCGGCCTTGTGCGAGAAACAGGGCCAGCGTGCGCCGCCAGCCACACCGTTACGACCCGTGAAAAATCGATTCGATTTTCCACGTTGGCCCGCTGCTTGCCAAGAGGGTCGCAAGCTCGCGACTTTACGAGTCGACTCGCCGCTCCGCTCCGCGCTTGTGTCGATCGACCTGTTCTTGCATGGCCTCTCACGCAGAACAGGCCAATTGCGGCGCAGTCGCGACAGCAGGCGCTCCGAGCCGGCGCAACAAGCGGTAGTGGGAGGCGATGGCGGCCCACAGCGATGGCGTGACCCGGTGGCGCACGCCGTGCTCTGCCGCAGTCTTGGCCACGATGGCCGCGATGGCCGGGTAGTGCAAGTGACAGACCTTGGGAAACAGGTGGTGCTCGACCTGGTAGTTCAAGCCGCCGGCCAGCCACGTCACCAGCGGATTGCCGGGCGCGAAATCGACCGTCGTCGCCAACTGGTGCTCGGCAAAATCGCGCTCCAGGCGCCCATCGGCCGCCACAGGGGGAAACTCGGCTTCCTCTACGCAGTGCGCCAGTTGGAACGTGACCGAAAGCGTTACGCCGGTGGTCAAGCTGGTAATCAGCCAGCACACCAGAACCGACACCACGTCATGCAGCAGCAGGGGCACGACCAGCGCCCACAGCACGAACGTCACCTTGCCGGCCCACAGCAGCACAAGGTCGCTGGGCCGCGGCCGCTCGATGCGGTGGCTGCCGACCTTGCCGGTCCACAGGTTGGAAAAGTCGTCGACAAACACCCACTTGGGATGCAAGAAGCCGTACAACGCCCACATGTACAGGTGCTGGAAGCGGTGCCAGGGGTACAGGGGCTGCTCGCGGGTCAGCCGCGCAAAGGGCCCGACATGCAGGTCATCGTCCTGCGCGTCGAGGTTGGTCCAGGTGTGGTGGGCGGCATTGTGCTTGGTCCGCCAGATATGCGAGCTGGCGCCCATGGCGTCCAAGGTCCATGCTACCGCGCGGTTGACCACGGGATGCTTGGAATACGCGCCGTGGTTGGCGTCGTGCATCACGGCGGAGCCAATGGTCGCGATTGCCAGGCCCAGCGAGACCGCCAACGGCACCGCCAGCCACCACGCAGGGGCCGCAAACACCAGCAGCGCCCACGACGCCGCAAACCAGGTCAGGATGACCGCGGTCTTGGCGTACATGGCGGGCACATCGCGCGCCTCGCGACCGGGTTCGGCGAGCCACGCTTCGACGCGTGCCTTGAGGTCGCGGTGAAAGGCGCCGTGCGCCCGAAATCGGGGACGCAGGGGCTCGGGAGCTTCAGTCTGCATGCGCCGCACCATGGCGCCGAGACTGCGCCGACGGCAAGCATGCGCGCGTGTTGTGTGGGTCTGGTCGCGGGCGTGTCAGCGTTTCGTCACAGTTTGCGGCCAGACCGCATGGGCCGCCGCAACTGCGGCAGCGGACCGCACCATGGCTCCGACATGTGGCCATGATTTTGCGCGACGAATTGTCGTTGACAGGTGCCGGGCTATCCGTACCCTCCCGCGCCCCAACGGCTTTGGGGCGCAGAATCGAATCGCGCAACTTCTCAGAATCATGCAAGTTTTCAACGCATTGCTGCGGCGCGCGCCCGCAAATCCGGACAACGTCCGGCCTCAACCGAGAACAGTGACCACCATGAATGCGATACTGAAAGCGCCGGTTTTGGCGTACGCGATCATCTTGTTGCCGGCGTGTGTCGGCGGCGGCGGCAGCGGCGGCGGTGGCGGTGGCGGCTCGGCCATTGCGGGCGGCGAGCCAGACTCCGCGTGCTTTGCGCCCGGGGCCAACGGCTGTGCCGCCAAGAACGGCACCCACATGCGGGTAACGTGCGACGCGGCGACGATGAAGTGGAAGCTGGTCGAAACCTGCGCGGACGGCGCGAATTGCGTCGCGGTACCGAACTCAAACCCGCTGATGACCCAGTGCAGCGCCGGGGGCACCGCGGGCAGCGACGCCATCGCGGGCGGTGACACCGCGACGACGTCAGGCGACACCGCGGCAACTGGCGATACGACGACCACTGGCGATACAGCGTCCACTGGCGACCTCTCCACGACGGGGGACACCACAACGACCGGCGACACCGCGACGGCAGATGTGCCCAAGCCCGTGTGTGGCGACGGCAAGTGCGAAACCGGCGAGTTCAACGCCACCTGTCCCGCGGACTGCAAGACAGAGTGCAAACCGGCCTGCGACGGCAAGCAGTGCGGCGCCAACGGCTGTGGCGGCGTCTGCGGCGTCTGTGGCGAAGCCAAAGCCTGCACCGACGCGGGCAAGTGTGTGGCAGTCGCGACCACCTGCGGCGACGGCGAGTGCGAGCCGGGCGAGACGCCCACCAACTGCAGCAAAGACTGCAAGGCCACTTGCGCGCCCAACTGCACCGGCAAGAACTGCGGCGAAATCGACGGCTGCGGCGGCCTGTGCAGTGGGCCGTGCCCTGAGGGCGGCGCGTGCAGCGCGGAGAAGAACTGCATCGGCGGCTCGAAGTGCGGCAACGGCACCTGCGACGCCGGTGAGAACAGCGCCAACTGCTCCAAGGACTGCAAGCCCGACTGCACGCCAGCGTGCGGCGGCAAACAGTGCGGCCCCAACGGCTGCGGCGGGTCGTGTGGCCTGTGCGGCAGCGGCAAGGCGTGCACCGACGAAGGCCAGTGCGTGGCGCTCGGCCCGGTGTGCGGCAACGGATTCTGCGAAACCGGCGAGACCAACGCCAGTTGCCCCGCCGATTGCAAGCCGGCCGCCGCCGTGTGCGGAAACGGCATGTGCGAAAATGGTGAATCGAACGCCAGCTGTCCCGCCGACTGCAAGCCGGCCGGCGCGGTGTGCGGCAACGGTTTCTGTGAAACCGGCGAGTCCAACGCCAGCTGCCCCGCCGACTGCAAGCCAGCCGGCGCGGTGTGCGGCAATGGGATGTGCGAAAACGGCGAGAGCGCCGCGACGTGCCCCGCAGACTGCAAGACCACCGGCGGATCGTGCGTCGGCAAATGCGGCGGCCAGAGCACCGGCTGCTACTGCGACGACCTGTGCAGCAACAACAACGACTGCTGCGCCGACTACCAGGCTGTCTGCAAGGGGTCGACTTGTACACCCAAGTGCGTAGCCAATGCCGTCTGCGGTGCCCCGGATGGCTGTGGCGGCAAGTGCACCGGTACGTGCACCGCTGGCCTGGTGTGCAACGCCAGCAAGGTGTGCGCGCCGAGCACGGCCAAGTGCGGCAACGGCATCTGCGAGACGGGCGAAACCAGCACCAATTGCGCTGCCGACTGCAAGACCGCCGGTGGCAGCTGCAGCGGCATGTGCGGCAAGCAGTCGGGTTCGTGCTACTGCGACTCGGGCTGCAAGCAAAGCAACGACTGCTGCGCCGACTACGATAAGTTCTGCGGCGGGACCAGCAGCACGTGCCCGAACGGCAAGTGCGAGCCCGGCGAGACCGAGGCCAGCTGTCCGGCCGATTGCAAGAACTGCGAGGGCAACTGGACCTTGGGCTCCACTTTCTTCAAGTCCAACGACACCACCCAGACCGGCGTAGCCTGCAGCCCGAATGGCGCACCCAAGAACTGCCCGGACGGTTACTGGATCACCTTCTTGGACACCAACGAGTGCATTTGCCTGCTTTCGTGCGCGGCCATTGGCGTCTCGGTGGGCCAGGCGTGCACCAAAGACGGCGCGTGGACCTGCCAGAACATCAAGGCCACCAACGCCAGCGGCAACAGCGGCAAGATGTGCGTGCCGGTCAAGTGGGGGCTGTGCACGCTGTAAGGGCCCGTGTAAAACCTAATCGATTTTCCACGTCGGCCCGTTGCTTGCCAAGTGGGTCGCAAGCTCGCGTCTTTGCAAGCCGACTCGCCGCTCCGCTCCTTTCGTAAGTGATCGAAGTATTTTTGGCGAGCCCCTTGGCAAGTCGACTCGCCGCTCCGCTCCGCGCGTATGTCGACCGACTTGTTTTTGCACCGGTCCCAAGCGCGCGGATGGAATTTGCCTGAATCGCAACTGCGCAACGCTGTGCGACCAGCGAGGGGTCGCGCCATCGTCTCCGGTTCTCTTGGCCTATCCGCCGAGCGACTTTTTGGCGGAAGGCACGCTATACGCGCTCCAGCGCGCCCTTGCCGGCCAAAATCAGGGGACGAAACCGGGCAATCCGGGTCCTGCGCGTCTGTGGCGACTTGGTGCTGGTCAGATTGATGACGTAGCTGCGCTGGCGACCGGGCGTGAGCGCCGCAAACGCCCTAGCCAGTTCGGGATCGGCGGCCATGGCGTCGCCCAGTTCGTCGGGCACCTCCAAGTCGGCGGTGGTCTTGGGCGGCAAGGTGCCCGCCTCCGCGTAGGCCATCGCTTCGCGCAAATACGCGTGCAGGATCGCAGCGCGCTCGCCAACTTGCGCCGCACTGGCAAAGCGCATGGAGTCGGCGTGAGCGGTGTTGGGTCCCTGTTTTTCCAAAACGCCGTGTGGGTCTTGCAGCAGCGCGGCGTGAAAGAAGTTCAGGCGAAAGTCCCCGCGCAGTGCGCCGATGAGCGCGATGTTGCGCCCCGCGTGCATGTAGCAAGGGTGACCCCACTTGACGACCTCGACCAGGCCGACTTGCCGACAGACCTCGCGCAGGGCGACAAGGCCGGACTTCCAAATCTGCGACGAGCAATCGGCAGTCTGAAAGCGGTCGCAGCGTCCGCACCCCATTGAAAAAAAGTCTTCGATTTCCGTAATCATGGTCCCCCTTCTGGTTGTTGCTGGCGACGCGCGGTTCCACTGGCGTAGCCGCCGCGCCGATCCACCGTTGCGCCCCGGTCACATGCTCCGCCAATCGCCCACGGCCACAAACGCTGCCCATAGCGCTGGGTGGCGCCAGCGACCGCCGCCCCTGCTGCCTTGCAACATCTCGCGTTGCACCGCGCGCAGAGCGGCGCCACGTGGCTCGCCAGCACCGATGCGTTTGTACCACGCGACCATCAGGTCTTTGGTGGCCTCGTCGTCGACATCCCACAAGCTCATGACCAGGGTTTCCGCGCCAGCGAGCACCAATGCCCGCCGCAGCCCGAACACGCCCTGACCACTGCGCGACTCGCCCACGCCGGTCTGGCACGCCGAGAGCACGACCGCGCGCGTCCCCCACAGGTCCAGCCCCGAAGCCTCCAGGGCAGTCAGGATTCCGTCCTCCTCGCCCGAGCGCCGGTGGTTGGCACCCGCGAGTGCTATCCCAGAACGCAACAGCGGGTTTTCCCAGCGAACTGCCTTTGGCGCCGGCGCGGCGGGGACTGGCGCCGTCGGATCGTCGCCAAACAGCGCAGCGCCGCGACTGGCCGCAGCGGGAGCCGCACTGTCGGGCAGGTCGCGCAAAAAGAAACCGTGGGTGGCGATGTGCAAGATGCTCGGGCCGTGCACGGCCTTCAGATCCGCCTCGCGCGCGGCGGCGCCCACACTGAGCCGCGAACCGGCCAGCAGCGGGGCAATGGCTTTGGCCTCGGCCTCGGCTCCGGGCAGCGGCGTAAAGGACATCGACCCGCGGGCCAGGTCGCGCGATAGCGAGCGCGCACGGGTCGGCGGCGAATTGGCCGCAGTGGTGTCGCCCGCGTCGTCGTACGCTGGATTGGCAAACACCAGGGCACCTGCGCGCGGCGTCGAGCGGTTCGCCAGACGCAGCAGATCCCTGCCTGACGATACGTAGGTCATGTCGAAGGCCTCGATCGCTGCT